>JAYUPS010000214.1:0-8553 GCA_043759945.1 Bdellovibrio sp. | reverse complement strand
GAGGAGCGACTTTGAAGCTGCCTCCAAATTGCAGGGCCAGAGGGGAACTGTTCAGACCGGCCCCACTGCAACCGCCCGGGCAATCTTTGGCGATATTTAAACCCATCGCTGCGCCGGCAAAAACTCCACCGTAGTCGCTAAATTTGTAAAGCAGACCCACCGGAATTTCTAAGTAAGAAGCTTTGATTTCCTGTTCCGGAGCACCAACAACCTTGGAGGCGTAAGCGCGCTGGACGTAGAGAGCTCCAGTGCGAATTTGGATGGGACCGCTCAATTCAAACTTTGCGACCATGCCCCCTTGCAAATTGGATTTTCCAGAAACTTCGACACCTGTAACGTCCGAATCAGCTTGGTCGTTTCTAAATCCAACGACCACACCCAAATCTTGGGCTTGAGCCGATTGCACAGTTGCTAAACCAAGCACAGTCGCCAGACCAAAAAGAAAGACACAGCCAGTCACTTTCAGACAGATTTTCATTAGATTCATGGAACACTCCTTGAGTTTAGGGTCCTAACCCAAATACCCTACCCCGACATTATCAGGAGTCCAAGATGTCTGACTTTGTGCTCTACAACTATTTTCGAAGTTCGACCTCGTACCGCATTCGCATTGCGATGAATCTGAAGCAAATAAACTACACTTACCATCCCGTTCATCTGCTGAATCAGGGCGGCGAGCAATTTAAACCCGAATACCGCAAGCTCAACCCGGCTTCGGGAGTTCCCACATTGCAGCACAAAGAAGTGGTGATTTCGCAAAGCATGGCCATCGTCGAATATCTGGATCAAATTGCACAAGAACTGCCATTGATTCCGAAAGATCCCCTGAGCGGCGCCAAAGTTCGTCGCTTTTGCGAAACGATCAACGCCGACATTCACAGCTACGGAAATTTACGCACGACCACGTACATGGAAAAGAATTTGGGTCTGACTTCCGCTCAAAAATCCGACTGGGTTTCCCATTGGTTCACTCTCGGATTTCAGACTCTCGAGGAAATGCTCGCGGAACATGCAGGCACTTTTTGTTTTGGCAACCAAGTCACGGCGGCGGATGCTTTCTTGATTCCCCTGATCTTTACCGCCGACAGGTTCAAGGTGAATCTTTCGAATTTTCCTCGGGCCACGGCGATCAATGAACACTGCTTGAAACTTCCAGAATTTATTAAAGCTCATCCCTATCGCCAAACTGACACGCCCCCGGAGTTAAAAATCTCATGAAATTTTTAGGTTTTGTCCCAGCATTTGTTTCAGTACTTATTTCAGCCTTATTCTTGTTGCCCGGTTGTTCAACAACTCGGCGCTTGGAGCCCAATTCCAAACCGTTGATTATAGCGCACCGGGGATCTTCGGGGAATTTACCGGAACACACAATCGAGGCTTATCAGTTAGCAATGCAAAGCTACGCCGATTTTATAGAACCGGATCTGGTCTCTACCAAAGATGGCATCTTAATCGTGCGCCATGAAAATGAACTCTCCGACACGACCGACGTCGCAAAAAAGTTCCCCAAACGAAAGACCACCAAAACGATCGAGGGAGTCACCCGCAACGGCTGGTTCTCAGAAGACTTTACCTTAAAAGAGATCAAAACCTTGCGCGCCAACCAGCGCTTTGCCCATCGCGATCAGGATCAAAACGGCAAGTTTGGTATCCCCACTTTCGAGGAAGTTTTAAAACTTATTGCCGGTAAAAAAACGTTGCAAAATCAACCCTTAGGAATTTACCCCGAGATAAAACACGGAAAGTACTTTCGCAGTCTCGGTTTGCCCTTAGAAGAAAAAACCTTGGCTCTGCTAAAACAGTACGGCTTCGTCTCTAAAACAGATCCGGCCATTATCCAAAGCTTTGAGCCCGAATCTTTAATTCTATTGCGCGCAAGCACCCAGCTTCGCTTGGTGCAGTTGTTGGGCGAAGAAACAGCCACTCGGGACACGCTGAAGCAAATCAGTAAATTCGCCGACGGTATTGGTCCGAGCAAACGTCAGATTTTATCGGAAAAACCGGATGGAACTTTTGGTGGGCCGACAGATCTTGTGAAAATGGCTCATGATTTAAAGTTGTTCGTGCATCCCTACACCTTTCGCGAAGGTGCCGAAAAAGAATACCCGCGTTTTTTTGACTTGGGAATTGACGGAGTTTTTACGGATTTTCCCGAAGAAGCTGCGAAAGCTCGCGAAGCCCTACCCAAACCCTAAGTACTACGGAGCGAGACGTACAACCACTGTGGTGACGTCATCGTTTAACGCCTGGCCATTTGAAAACTGGGATCGATCACTGAGAATCGCCTGGTTGGTTTCTTCGGCCGTCAAATTTTTATCCAAAGATTTTAGCAGCCGCAGCAGACGGCGATCTCCGTACATTTCAGTTTGATCATTCAGGCTCTCTGTTAGCCCGTCCGAGTAAATAACGAATCTTTCTCCGGCAGTGCAGTCTGAAACTTTGTCCTCGTAGACCGAATCGAGTGAAATTCCCAGAATATTTCCGCTGCCCATCAAATACTTGGTTGGAGCGGCCGGCTGTCCCGACAGGATTATCGGATGGGGATGTCCGGCATTCGAAAAAACCATTTCATTTTTGATCGAATCGAATATCAAAGCCGCCATCGTCATCGCCCGGCGACTTTCCCGAGCCATATTGTAAACGACAATATTGAGCTCTTTTAAAATCTGGCTGGGTTGAAGTTCTCGTCTTTGAACTAGGGCATCACAATAACCCTTCACGACCGCGCTGATCATCGCACTCGCGGTTCCGTGACCGGTCACGTCTCCGACCATGATCAGGTGCCGTCCGTCTTTTAATCGCCCGTGACTCCACCAATCGCCCCCACATTCGGAAGCACTTTCATAGGACCCGTGGATATCAATACCCTGGGGGGCTGGCAGATCTTCGGCCGGGAGCAGGGCCTTTTGTACAAAGCGGGCAGTTTTTAGTTCGTTCTCCAGGTGATCTTTAATTTTTTCCTGTTTCAAAAGATTTATATTCTCGAGGGTCGCGGCGATGTTTGGAACCAAAGCTTGCAACTGGCCATGAAGCTCCCGAACCTCCGAGGATTCGTTACCGCATTCAAAAATGAGGATAGCGATTATCTCTTCACTTTTTACAGAGGCGATTTCCACGCAAAAAACCGCGGGAGAGGAAGACTCGGGATCTAATTTCTGAATAATATTACCTTGGTCGTCGGCGACAAAAAAGTTTTCCGAGGCCTGACCCAAAAAGCCGGCGGCTAAACCCAATGCAACTCGGGAGTTTTTAGCTCCCAGCTGCTCCATCGAATCTTGAATTTGCTTTTGCAAAGACGAAAACTTTAGGGAAGACGAGATTTTTCGGCCCTCTTGAAAAAGTATTTTGAGTGATTTTGCCGAGCGAACCTGCGAGGCGATTAGTTTTTCAACCGAACCGATAATTTTTTCTAAGTCTTGTTCCTGGACCTGACTTTCAACGCTGGAATTCGTCAAAAGATCTAGCATTTCGGTCAACCGTTCGATCACGGATTTTTGCTTTTCTCCGGCGGCGATGATTTCTTCGTTAAGCAAAGTCATCTCGTTGGAACTGATCGACAGGCTGCGATCCCGGATCTCGATGCCTCTTTCCTGATCGCTAAAAGCAGAGTCCAGCTGCTGGGCGACTTCCAGAATGCTTAAGCTAAAATCCGCGTAGTGCGCTCGGATTTCATCGTTGGGAAGCAGAGATTCGAAATGCTTGAGCTTTTCCGTGAATTCTTCAAGCCCGTTCAGTCCCAGCGTTTTTTTAAAAATACGCCGGACGGCTTTGTTATTCATGCTTCGGTTAAATGGGCAATGGTCATAGTTTGGTTGTGCAGTTGGCAACCGACCTCGGACAAAAAGGGACTGATCTCGCCGTAGGAATAAAATCCCGTCATTGTGCATTTTGGACCAAAGATTTCGGCAATAGCTTCAATCTCGTCGTCCACGTTGGCACCCATGACTAATTTTCTACCGACACAGCTGACAATCATGGCGAAAGAATTTTTTTCGCCCGAGAGTTCAAACAAAGCGCTCTCGGCTGCCGATTTTGCACCGCCGACCAGCCCCTTGGTGTTGGCCTGCATCAGGCGCACGTGCGATCCCTGAAGTACGTCACCGGCAAAAGTGAGGGAACCCTTTTGATCGTCCACGGCCAAGATCGTGCGGATCAGACCCGACTCGGATTTTTCGTCTTTCATCATCGAGAAAGGAAACATTAGACCTGAGCCCGGTAGATCTTTGGCGTAATCTCCCAAATAATCTTTATAAATTTCTAAGGCCGGTTTTCCGTCCAGCTCATAGACCACGTTTCCCTGGGACTTAGTCACTTTACGAACTTTTCCAAAGGGATCCCAGCCCCCCATGCAACCATGTTTCATGGTTAAAGAGTCTCCGTAAATGCCGACCCCGATGACTTGGTCCGAAAAGACGCCCTCTGGTGAAAGCGTGTAAGTCTTTTCGAATTTGCCTGCGTCCCCCGCAAGTCCGCCGGTGACCAAAACATTCTTGCCGACCGTTTTATTTATTCCTTCAACCAAAGACGTCCCGTTAACAGAAACGCCAGGACCGATTAGTATCACGGCCTTTAGATTGGCAGACGCCAGTCTTTGTCCAATTTCTTCTCCTGCCAACCCGCTTTGCTCGGCGCTTTTGATTTTTGTCACGGCAATTTTTATGCTGGATTTGGCATTTTCAAATTTCAGTGTCGTTAAAATTGTGGTTTCGTCAGTCACACCTTTGGCGCTGACTTCTCCGGCGGTGGAACAACCGACCCATTGGGTGCCCGGTCTTAGTTTCATGAGCTTTTGGATAAAATCAGGATCTTGAAAAGTCGAGACCGAAGAAAAAATAAAGCCAAGCTGGGGCGATTCCTGGGTGATCGTTTCCAAATTGGCGGCCCTTAAGTCACGGTTCTTTAATGACAATTGTTTTGCAATCATGGATTTTCCTTTTTCTTAAGTCAGATTTTTCTTAAAGACAGAGTAGTTTTCGGAAATAAATGAAAGGTACTGCTGCGGGGTAAAGTCCGGCTCGCATATATTGCCATTGATCTCAATATTGGGCGCCTGAAAGTTCTCGTAGTTTTCTAACAGGGGCAGGTCCTTACCGATTCGATGAACAAAGGACGCTGATTTTTCCGTTTTCAAATCAAAGTAAGGCGCATAAAAGCTTTCGACGTAACTTTCAGAGTCAAAGTAGCCTTTGATCATACTAAACTGACTCACCAACCAAATGGGAGAGTTGACGTACTTTGCGGGCTTAGATACTTTCTGAAAAAAACGAAGCCAGGTAACGATGCCGGCCGAATTTGCCCGCGTCACAGCGGAAAAATCTAAAATTACCGGCCCTGAAATTTTTTGGGCCCTCAGAGTCCCGAGCGCCTGCTCCAGATGTTGCCCCGAAGTCATTTCGTCCAGGACGCCTTCGAATTTAAGACCGTTGGGAATCAAAATTGCTTTCATACAAGTGACTTAATTATAAGAAATGGCTCAATGAATAATCAAATCAATCCAGTGCGGTCGAGTCTAGTTCTGGGCTCGACGACTTGTCGCGGAAATTCAATAGATTATTATCGAAACACAGCAATGGGAAAATTTTTATTTTGGGGCCCCCTCGAGAGCCTAAAAAAACTTGCCGACCTAAGCCAACAGCCACCCCAGTGGCTCGAAGTCGTTAAAGACGAGGCCTCGGCTCAGGCTGTACTTGATAAAGCCACTGGGCCGAAACTGCTTTTTGTTACGGAAGAAGTTCTGCGCACAAAAAGTGACGTGCTGCTGAGACTAAAATCGAGTGATTCGGAACTGGATATCGTCTACATCAACGCTCAGGAAAATACCCAGACCAAAATTCAATGGCTTAAGAACGTTTCCTCGGTAAATCATTTGCTCCCGATTCATTCCAATATTACAAAAAATTTATTCAAACGCGTGTTGGAAGATGATTGGCGAAAAATCTTCGTCCAGTCGCCGGAAAAAATCTTTTTTCCGGAAAATCTTGGAAATTTAATCGAAATGAAATTGCACCACGTGGACGAATGCACCCAAGCCTACGATAAAATTTCAGACTATCTAGAAGACTCGACTTGCTTTGATGGTTTCAATGAAATGATGATCACGGCGGCGTCGGAACTTTTGACCAATGCTTTTTACAACGGTCCCCGCGACACTCAAGGAAAAGCGCTGGTCGCTGACCGCAAGGTAAAATTCGCTTTGCCCAATCATCATTTTATTAAGTTTTCGTTTGGCAAAGTGGACGAGTATTTTTGGATGTCGGTGAGCGATAACTTTGGAACCTTGGATCGCAACACCCTGATCAACGCGATGAACCGCGCTGCGACTGAACGCACCGCCAAAATTGAGGGCGTGGGCGGAGCAGGCTTGGGTTTAATTATGCTTTTTGAATGGGCCTCGGAAATTGGATTTCAGCTAACGGAGGGGATCTCAACCACGGTGGCCTGCCGCTTTAAAATGGTACGGCGTCAAAAAGAATTCGATGCCGAACCGTCCGTCTTCCACGTCTTTACAAACAACCCTTGATAAACTGATCCAGAGTCCGAAAGACATTTTCGCGGCCCACATCGTTGAAGGGCTCATGCCGAGCTCCGGGCAGTAAATGCAATTCTGAATTTTCGGGCGGAAGATTTTCTGCAAAAGCCTTTATCTTTGCGGTCGAAACTACGGGATCATCATCGGAACCCAAAATAAGAATTTTTGATTTAAACTCAGCCGCGTGTTCCAGCACCGCGTCCATTGCTTCTTTTGAACCCTCAAATGCTCCTGCGGAAATTTTTGTGTGGCGAAGCGGATCCCGGCGAAACTCTTTTAAAACCGCGGGATCCGAGGTCAGCATTTCTGGAACAATGCCATTGTCGACCCCCATTTCTGGCAAAACTTGATAGGCCGCCACGGAAAGCGCAGATTTCCAAGCGGGAACCTGCAGGCCCACGCCCAAATAAGGGGAGCTTAAAATTTGCGGGAAATTGTGCAGATCTTCGTCTTCTAAAAAAGCCAGCAGTTGAATCAAAGCCCCCATCGAATGGCCGAGCAGGATCACAGGATTTTTTTGCGTGGCCGGGAAAACCACGCGCTTTAAAAAGATCTCATAGTCCTGACCGTACTGCCCAAAGTCTTTGACCGATCCTCGCACGCCTTGCGATTGACCGTGCCCGCGCAGATCCCAGCCCCAGATTTTGACGTTCGCGTTGCTTAGGCCCTCGGCCAAGCGTTGATAGCAATCGGAGTGCTCGCCCTGCCCGTGGGTGATGACCAAGTGACCCTTCACGGTTTCGGGAGTCCACGTTTGATAAAATAGTTTCAGGCCGCCGGCCCCTCGGAAATCGCCTTCTTCTTGCTTCAACACGCTCTTAGTTTTAGTTATTTTGCAGAGGGCGGCAAGACCCGAACAAAGTCATTGACCCTGTTGGGGACCTGCGGCGAAAAGAGGGCATGCAAATCAGCCTCGAATCTTTGCTCAAGATTCCCGATAAAAATCGTGACGAGAAATGGGAAGACCAGTTTCTGCAGGCTTTTACACAGACCTCGGTGCAAGTTTTATCACCCGATCCGCAAAACGGGCCCGACAATTGGCCCTATTTGATGGTCGAAATAAATCCGCAGGCCAAAGAACCCTCGCAAAGAATTCTCGAGTGGCTCAGTCTGCGCGGCATAGGTTTGGTTATTAATCCTCACAAAGACTTTCCTGATTTTGTGATGAGCTTCGGCATGATTTGGAACTTTCGAAAAACCGGAAGATTCATTCACCGCCTGCCGGCGATTCCCACCGGAGAATGGAAAGCTGAGTGGACAGCAGAATGGACAACCGAAACAAAGCTCTTAAAATCAGGGCCGCCGACCGAAGATTTCCTGCCGGGATTTGTGCGCAAAATTATCCGCGAGTTCTTCCGGGATCAAGGCTTGTTGGATCCAAAGATTCTGATGATTAGCAACGATGAACTGAACTTCGATCTGGCGTTTTCGCTAGAGTCCCTGGGCAGTCCCCCGGTTACGGAGCACGAAGGCATCGCCGAAGCCATTGGTTGGTTCTTGCCCGGCCACTACTCTCTTGTTTTGATCTCGGACAAGGGACTTCCGAAGTTCGATAGCCTCTAAATTCGCGGAAAAGGTGCGGCGCACCTTTTAGGTCTCTTCGATTTCGCCCGGAGCCGGCAGAAGATCCACCAAGCACTCGCGCCAATATTCGGGCGCATCTTCAGAATAATCGATTCCGATTTCAAACCCCCGCTTGCCATTTAATTTTGTGCGGCGAATGGTGCCAGAAACCTCTAAGTTCAAGTCGCTCAAGTGAATCAAAACTCGGGTTCCGACCAAGGTATCTAAATTTAAATTTCGGCGAAACTCCACCGGGATCAATTGATCTCGTTGGATGCAAATGCAAAAACCACTGATCGAGGCATCAATTAATTGTCCGCCCTTTGCAATTCTTGCCAAATTTTCCAGAGAAGAAACCGCCGAAATCTCTAAGGGACGGATGTCTTTTCTGGGTGCTGACCGTCTAGCTCTTAATTCTTGAGCCATGTCGTACCCACTTTCTTCGTTCTTAAGCTACTGAT
>JAYUPS010000213.1:0-3312 GCA_043759945.1 Bdellovibrio sp. | reverse complement strand
AGCCCCAAGAATCAGACCCCCTTCAAAGTAGAGACCTTAGCTATGAGTCACATTTCGGAGGCGACCCAAGGTATAGTCACAAGCTTTCTTGCCTTTCTCGCTACGTTGAATAGGACTCGACTGAAGAAATGTGGCAACCCCAACTGCTCCCATCTTTTTTACGACAGCTCGAAAAATCAATCCAGATCGTGGTGCTCGATGAAAACTTGTGGAAATATTTTAAAGGCTCGAAACTTTTATAATAAGTATAAATTAAAACAAAAAGACTCTTTGGTCCCACTGAAAGGAAGTAAATTGAAATGAAATTTTGGGTTCTCTTTTTCCACCTCTTTCCTTTGAGGTTACCCCGAAATTTCAGCCGAAGCGATCTGCTTATTTGGAAGAGGGTCAGTCTCCGTCACGTTCTCCGATTTGCAGAAGCTCGGGATAACCGCGCTTTGGGAAGGTCCATTTTTCAAAGGTCATCATTAGGTTGATGTTTAGGTAATGTCGCTCTTCGGCTGTAGACCCAACATCACTTCGGCCAATGTTTGAACTAGGATAGCGTTGCCATGAAGCATCCACATTTTCATGGGTTTGCCCTTGTTCAGCGGTTTGCAAGGGAATGCAAAAAATTGCTGGCAAATATTAAACCAAGGGCATGAATGGTCTTCATTAATGGTGAGTGGCCATTTTCTGGCAGCTCTCAGCACAGCGGCGACAAAGGTCCGCGCAGAGTTTCATCATTTCGTCTTCACCGAAACGATCACACTCTTTAGCACAAGCAATGCAAGCCTCTGCACAAAGGCCACAGGTGCGATGATGGAAGTCAGACTCTCGAACCATAAATTTAGCCGACACCGCACAAATATCAGCACAGTCTTGAAGAATTTTAAGGTGGGTGGGCTCAGCATGGGTGCCGCCTTTTTTTAAACAATGCTGAATCATCTGTTCGCAGACTTGAAAGCACTCGGTGCAGTTCTGAATGCAGGTTCGCATTTCATCCGTTAAGCCCTTGAATATATTTTTGAACGCTTGATTCGTAGTCCCAAGATTCGATTGCAGTTCCATAGTGCCTCCTTGAATAAGGCTTTCGAGGAAAGTTTCCTCGAAAGGCCGGTTTTATTTAAACACTTCATATGAAAGGCAAAAAATGGGCCGCTTCTTCGAAACAAGAAATTAAACTCATCGCCAGAGCCGCACAGATAGGACTGAGAAGAATTCTATCTCGCAATCCAGATCATCTTGCTCTGCCGATGGCATAATTCGTATTCCCGTTCACCGGGATCGAAGGCAGCCGCCGCCACGATTTTCACGATCAACTTTCATTAAGGCTCTCACGTGAACTTTGTTGGAGGCAAAGCGCGTCTCAACAACCGATTTCATAATCTGCGTCTTGGCAACTCATCTGCGTCATGGTACCGACATTTTATTAAATTTTGGTGAGGTTTGGTGAGGTAAAGATCTTGGGACGAAAAATCGGATACGCGAGAGTTTCAAATATTGAACAAAACTTAAATACCCAGCTTAAGGCTTTGAAGGCCGCTGGATGCGTCGAAGTGTTCACTGACAATGTGACTGGTGCTAGAGCGGACCGGCCTGGTCTTAATAAATGTCTCGCTCGTCTTAAGCGGGGCGATACACTCTATACTTGGAGTTTAGATCGCTTAGGCAAATCCATGCCGCAACTGGTTTCAGTGATTCAAGAACTTAAAAAACGCGCCGTCGAATTCAGTTCCCTACAAGATGAAGCTATTGATACGACGACCACATCAGGAGAGCTCATCTTCAAAGTTTTCGCTTCTCTTGAAAAGTTTGAACGTGAGCTTGTGCGTGAACGCACGAGCAAAGGTCTTAAATCAGCACGTGCTCGCGGCAAGCTCGGAGGAAGACACCCGGTGCCAATTGATCACCCAACGGTCCGTTTGGCTAAAAAAATGAGCCAGGACCATTCGATCTCAATAACTAACATCTGCGCACAGCTCAAAATTTCTCGGGCAACATATTATCGCTACATCTCTATGAATGAAAGTAACCGTTCTACATGAAAAATTTAGACTCTAAAAATACTTATGATCCTCTTTATTTTTTCGGAGATTCTGAAGCCGGAAAAGCGGCCCGTCAGGTTGATTGGGCAACACATCCCTTGGGTGAACCACAAGAGTGGTCGGTAAGTCTAAAAACAACTTTAGGCATTCTTTTTAATGCTCGGCAGGCCATGTTTTTATTTTGGGGCCCGGAAAAATTCGGCTTTTACAATGATGCTCAAATTCCAATTCTTGGCCTTGTAAGACACCCGCACGTGATGGGAAAAACGGGGTTAGAAATTTGGCCTGATGTGTGGGAAGAGTTTGCTCTACCCCAAATTAACATAGCGATGATGGGTCAATCTACTTGGACCGAGAACCAACTCATTCCAATTTTAAGAAGTCGTCAAATGGACGATGGCTACTTCAGCTATGGCTACTCGCCAGTTTATGTAGAAGATGGCAGTGTTGGCGGCGCAATCGTCACTTGCACTGAAACAACCGGAAAAGTTCTTGCCGAGAAAAATTTAAAAGAAAACGAAGAACAGCTGAAAATTACCCTCGCCACCGTGACAAAGGCAGAACAAAAGGTCGTCGATGTTTTAGAAAGCATGAGCGATGGTTTTATTTCTTTGGATAAAGACTTCAAAGTTTTGCGAGTAAACAGAATCCAAGAGCAAATATCCAGGCTGGATAGAAGTCAGACGGTCGGAAAAAATCATTGGGATATTTGGCCGAAAGAAAGTATTCCTAAAATTTGGGAGGCCTATCACAAAGTCATTATTGAGCGGGTCCCGGTTCGCATCGAAGATTTCAACAGCGCATTGAATATTTGGATCGCTGTAGACGCTTTTCCCACATCCGAAAACGGCATTGCGGCCTTCTTTACTGACATTACAGAGAGAAAAACTGCGCAGATCGACTATGAGAGAAGCGTCGATGTATCTCCCGCTATATTATGGATTTCCGAAAAAGACGGATCATGCACTTACTTAAGTAAACAGTGGTATGAATTTACCGGTCAGACGCCTGAACAAGCTCTGGGATTCGGGTGGCTCGATGCTACTCACCCGGACGATAAAGACCGCGCTTCGGCCGCCTTTCTGGAAGCGAACAAGAAAATAACGTCGTTTTCGATCGAGTACAGGTTAAAAACAAAAACTGGCGAGTATCGCTGGGCCATTGATGCTGGCAATCCTCGTTATGATGTTAATGGAAATTACCTCGGTTATGCCGGCACCGTCCTCGATATCAATGACTTGGTCGTCGAGCGACAGAAGCTTGAGAAAGCTGAAAAGCAGATAAA
>JAYUPS010000212.1:0-8646 GCA_043759945.1 Bdellovibrio sp. | reverse complement strand
ACTTTAATTCGCGTTGGTCGATTGGGGCTCGTTATGACACCAATTTCAACGAACTGACTCAAGAAGGAAAGCGTCTCTTTGAAACTGCCGAAGAAATGCAGCGAAATGGTCGTACCGACTGGAAATACCCTGATCTTGACTATCCTTTAAATACGGCGCTTGCGACGATCAGCTATTATCCACTTTACGGAAAAATGAGCTGGTTTGACTCCACAGTATCTTACTTTGATTTCTACGTGATTGCCGGTGGCGGACGCTCGCAATTAAAAAGCGGGGCAACGGCTGTTGTCACCGCGGGCGGGGGAGTTGGAATGTGGTGGAATCAACATTTAACCACGCGTCTGGAACTTCGCTATCAAGGTTACGAAGACAAAATCTATACGGGCAATCGCAAAATCGATAGCGCTGTTGGATCGATTGCTATGGGATTTATGTTATGAAAAAAATAGCCTTCTTCCTCTCGACGATTATCATTAGTTTGGGATCAGCGACATCCCACGCGGCAGTTACACCAATTGCCGAGAAGGCTTTATTTTCAAAAGCTCGCGCGGCGTTCAAAGTTAAAAAGTTTCAAGCTTCGATCCATGAATATTCAAAAGTCGAAAAAGATTCTTTGCGTTGGCCCATGGCCAAAGAAGAGCGTGCTTGGGCCCATTTTCGTTTGAAACAGTACGAAAAAGCTCTTTCAGACGTTCGTTCTTTAACTAATCCTTACATGCAATCCCAAATCGACTTGGAGCCTTTTCTGCTCCAGAGCTTAATTCTGCTTTACAACTGCGACTACAACGGCGTTTTTACGACGATCAAAGACATGAAAGAAAAAATGGCTTCTTATGTTTCATCAATGGAAGTCTTAGCTCAAGGTCGAATGAACGAGATCCAAAATCAAGCCTTCGCAAAATTAATCGAAGAAAAAAACTATCAAGGAATGCTTCCCGAAGAATTTCACGGACTCCCGCGACGTTTTTACCTCGATAAAGTAGCATCGGCTGCTTTAAAATCCGGGAACGCGGCCCAGTTGAAGATTCGTTTTCAAGATCTGGCGCGCAAAGAGGACTCTAAAAATCACAAGATGTTGCAGTTCTTGCGTCTTGTTGAAGTGGAAGCCATCCAACGTGCTTTCGTTCCAAACCAGTTTAACGGAAAGCTTGCCTCCAACAACGTGAAAGATTCCAACACCATGGTTTTTCAGAATGATGAAGAACTTTGGGCGGATGAAATTGATAAAACTCAAGCCGACATCAATTTGTGTGTTTCTAAAACCGGGAGAACTTTATGAAGTCCTTAACTCACCTTGCACTGTTGGGTCTGACCGTCACGATGATGACGGCTTGCAAGCCACCACAAAGTGCCGAGTATACGGGAGTTCCCGAGGTCTACACTCCGCCCGCTAAGCCCGAGTATGAGACGGTAACGCCGCAAGATACGAAAGTAATTCCTAAGACCCGTCAGCTCGAACATGACACGGCCAATCTTCAAGGCGAGAGCCGCAAGAAGATGGACATCTTATTTATCATTGATGATTCAAAAAGTATGTGCGGTGATCAGGCAAAATTAAAGGCGAACATCAATCGTTTTGTGAACGTGTTTGTCAGAAATACGCGCGTTGATTTTCAAATCGGTGTGACCTCTTCGTGGGACAGTCGGCTTTTTGGCAACACCGCTCGTAAATATCGAAATGGTGAGCTTCGTCCTGTGCACAACCAACCGAGGGATGTTCGATTCATCACCAACAACACTCCGAATTTGATCATGACCTTGAACGAAACGATCGATATCGGCTACTTGGATTACAACAAAGCCAATCCTGCCATTTCGGGCTCTGAGACCGAAGAATTCTTCAGTCCCATGATTTCTGCTTTTAGCGACGAGATGTTGTCAGGTCCAAACAAGGGCTTCAGTCGCCCTGATGCCGACAAAGGCATTATCATTATCACGGACGCTGATGATGGCACTCCCAACATGAATGCCAATGAGGCTTCAGAAGCTTTGTCTCGATTTATTTCGGATGGTCAGAACATTACGGTTCTGGGAGCCTTTTCCAGACTTGATGAAATGAATCAATTTTCTTTGGGAAAAAACCCCGGACTTCGGGATTTTGCAAAACCCTTTAAGAATGGCCGAGTAAATGCTTGCGGCGATTACACGATCGATCCAGGTCTTGTGCCGGCACTCAAAGGTCCCGCCCAGTTAACCGAGTTGGTTCGCTTGCGAAAGGGTCAGGCCTTCGATCTGAATTCAAAAGATTTCGGAGCGAGTATGGCTGATCTTGGTAAAAAACTTGTGAACCGCGCCCTAAGCTACCGCGTGACTTTGAAAAAAGCTGCGGACATTTCGGCTCCAATTGTCGTTAAATTGAACGGCCGCCCACTGAAAAAAGGCGATTGGTCTTACGATGGCGAGTTGAATCAAATCGTTCTGAACGAGAACTTGAATCTGTCCAACGTTGACAAGTTTCAAGTCGACGTCGATTATTACATCCTCGACTAGATACACGTCACCGCTTTGCGGTCGACGCATTCTAGAAATCTCTCACCCGGAGGATCAGGATGGCGGCCGCACAGATTGAAGAGGTTTTTAATTGCACTCCGGATGAGATGTACCAGATCCTGTCGGATTACGAGAAATATCCTGAATTTCTTAACGAAGTTAAAAAATGCAAGATTCTAAAAACTGAAAAAAATCGCAAGCTGGTTGAATACCAAGTGTCGGTAATCAAAAGCTTTACCTACCAGCTTTGGATGACCGAGACCCCGGGCAAACAAATTGCCTGGGAATTTGCCGGCGGGGATATCTTTAAGACTTCGGTCGGTTCTTGGTCGGTCGAACCCGAAGGCAAAGGCAAAACCAAAGCGACCTATGATGTCGAAGCGACGTTCACCTTGTTTGTTCCTGGACCCATCGCCAAAGCTTTGGTGTCGGTGAATTTGCCCGCAATGATCAAGGCCTATCACGAACGAATCAAAAAACTCTACAAGAAGTAGGTTAATGCCTGCGATAGCTTGAAGCTATCGCGATTGTTTGAGTGCGATAGCTTGAAGCTATCGCAACATCAAGGGCATCTATTTTCTTTGTTCGGTCTTCTCAGTCATAATGGTCCTAGTGGCCAGAATGGTAAACGAGGAGGCTAAAATCTTATGACAATTTTAATGATGGCTGCTCTCGGCGGACTTTTTTCGTTTCTCTCCACAAGCCTGGGCAGCCTGCTGATGTTGGGTCCCTACCGACTTTCAAAAGCGCGGGAACTGCGTTTTTCGATCGATTTTGTAATGGGGGTCATGCTCTCGGCGACGGCCTTTTCACTAATTGGACCCTCTCTTTTTTCAGGAATCGGAAATCAAAAATTTCTTCAGATGCTCGTTGCCGGAATTACTTTCGGAATGGTTTTTATAGCTCTGACTCACAATTGGATCGAGAAATTTTCAACCGTCGAAAAGTCCTCCCAACTGATGCTTGTGATCGCTCTTGTCTCGCACAATTTTCCAGAGGGGATGGGAGCAGGAGCCTCGTTGGCCGGGATGGGGCTGTCACAAAGTATTCCGATTCAAATCGCCTTGAGCCTGCAAAATGTGGCCGAGGGTCTTTTAATCAGTCTGGCTATGGTGAGCCTGGGTTGGACGGTTCCGGTCGCAATTCTGGCTGGAATCGGCTCCGGAATGGTCGAATTTGCGGGAGCTCTCACGGCGGGATTTGCGCTTGAAAAAACGATGTCCCTTTTGCCATTCTGTTTAGCATTGGCTGGTGGGGCGATGTTGATGTCGGTGATTATGGAATTGTATGAGGGCTGGCAGGAGGGGCGCGAAATACGATTGGCGCCTTTGCTGACTGGCTTTTTAGTCATTCCATTTATGAATCTGTTGATCGGTTTCTGATTATGCATTGCACTGCCGCTGCGGCAGCGCGGGACAGCATTTAGGCGTTCTTAGGTAGTCCGTTCCTTTTCCCCCACGTGGGGGAAAAGGAACGGACTACCTTCTAAGCCCCTGCAGCCAGCCGCGGCGGTAAAACCAGGTTCCGATCGCCATCGTAATTGCGATCATGATTCCCCAGCTCAAGTGATAGCCGTACTCCCATTCCAGTTCGGGCATAAATTTGAAGTTCATCCCGTAAACGCCCACGATAAAAGTCAGCGGCATAAAGAAAACCGAAAACACCGTTAGAACCCGTACGACTTCGTTGGTTTTTTGCGAGGCCAGCGAAAGCTGGATACTTAAAAGATTGGTGGTGTCTTCGAGCAACTCGTCGGCCAAGAATATGAGCGTCCCCAAAGTGTCTTTCAAATCTTGGTAATGAAAAGACAAAGCTTCTTTGTTCGGGGTTAATTGGTGAATCACGTCTTGGGTGTGAATCAAAATTCGTTTCGTCAGGGACAATTGGCGGCGGACGATGTGAATGTCTTGAGAAATGAGGGAAGTCCCTTGCTCTTCGAAGAGCGCGCTTTCGAAAGAGTCCAACTTGTTTTCTGAAATCTCTAAAAACAAATGAAAGGTTCGAAGAGCGCGGTTTACAAAACGCACGATCACCGTGGGGATCAAACTTCCGTTTTGGGCATTGGATTCCTCGGCGTCCATCAGACACCGGTCGGCCAGTAAAGAAAACTTGGCCGAATCAAAGCGATGAACAGTGACGATAAAGTCCGGGCCCACAAAAATGGCCACTTTGCGTGTCAGACTTTGAATCGTGTCGGCATCAATTTCGGATTCGATATCAAAAATCCGAATGATCGTAAAATTCACATTTCCGATTTTTTCGATTTTCGGCAGGTGAACGGGATCCATGCAGTCTTGAATATGAGCCGGATGAAGGTTGAACTCCTGTTGAACTTGCAGCAGCTCCTCGGGCGTCGGGTGACTGAGGTCGAGCCAACGGAATTTGTTGTTTGGACAGAGTTCCCGAATCATGGTGGGGTATCGGCGGAATCACTTCTGGACCTTAATTGGTCTCAAGCTGAGACGGTCAACTTCCGAAGAGTTGAAAATATGGAATTACATCTTGTTTTAGCTTTTGCTTCGCTGTTCTTGTTTTCGGGTTGCGCCCGTTGGCTTATGATCACGCTGCGCCAGCCGATCCCGGCGATGAACTTCTCGAGTTACTCAAAGCTTGCGCTGCGGGTGAAAAAAACATACCAGGTCACGGCCTTGGGGCTCATGACCTTAAGTTTCCTAAGTTTGCTCACGTTTTCGTGGCTGCAGATTTTTGATTTGATCTAAAATTTTAGGCAGCAATTACTTTGCAGGAGCCGAAAAACATTGAACCGCGTAGAGATTCGTTCCAATCCGGTAAAAACCAACTCCGATGCGCTTGGCCTCGGGTTTTAAAATATTGGCTTTATGATCTTTTGAGCTCATCCACAACTTCATCATCACCCGCGGAGTAAGCTCGTCGCCCGAAGGGTCACTTGCAAAGGCCCAATTCTCTAGGATCATCGAAAAATCAGACGAGTACTTTTGGTAGCGTTCGTGGGGCTGGCTGCCATCGGAACCTGTATGGCCCCGCAGGCGATTCTTGCCCGTGTCGATCGCGTGGTCGCGAGCGGCTCGCGCGCAGGCCGGGTCAAAAGTAAGCGCCGACAAGCCCGCGCTCGCGCGCACTTCATTCACCGCTTTGATGGTCCATTCCACTGCAGGTGTTCTTAATTTCTCGTCCTGCGGATCTAAAGCCGCCGTAGCCGTGGCTGTGTTTGTAGCCGTCGTCGCAGACCTGGGCTGGACTTGCGCCATTTCGGTAAAATTGGCAAAGGTCAAAGAACTCATCATGAGTAGTGCAGATAGCAACATAAGACTTCCTCCATTCCCATGGCACTCCAAAAACTATGCCGGTTCTCAAAGGCCTCAAAGCCCCCACAATCGATCTAAGTTATTGAATGAACTCATTAAATGACACTTTTCGTCAGGCCTTGTCGGAGTTATCGACAGACCGTAGCTCTAAGAAATGAACCAATTCCAAACTACAAATCCGGCGAACGGGCAAATTCTAAAAACCTGGGAACACGCCACTGCGGGAATGATCGCGGAGACTTTGGAGAGATCCGTCCGCGCGCAACAACAATGGAAAGATTCGAAATTAGAAGAGCGCGCGCGAGTTCTAAAAAATCTGGCGGGAAGTCTTCGCAAAAAGTCGTTGGATCTGGCGGTGCGGATGCAAACCGAAATGGGAAAAACTTTAAAAGACGGCCAAAGCGAGGTCGAAAAATGTGCGGGGGCCTTGGATTATTTTTCAGAGCATTTGGAATCTTATTTTCCCGAAACTAAAATTTCAGAAAAAAACTTGAACGCCGAAATCCGCATCGAAGCTTTGGGAGTCATCTTTGCCATCATGCCCTGGAATTTTCCGCTCTGGCAAACCGTGCGCGCTCTATTGCCGTCGATTGCGGTCGGTAACAGTCTGATTTTAAAACCCTCGGACTTGGTTCCCCACACCACGCAGTTATTTTCGGAACTGGTGCAAGACTGTTTTCCGCCGGACTTGTTTTTGACTCTGCTTCTGGATCATGAGCAAGCGGCGCAAGTGATTCGGCATGAGCAAATCGTTGCAGTTACGATGACCGGAAGTTCCCGCGGCGGTCGCGAAGTCGCTAGAGTTGCCGGCGAAAATTTAAAAAAAGTAGTTTTGGAACTTGGTGGAAGTGATGCTTACTTAATTTTAGAAGACGCGGATCTGGCTCGCAGTGCTGATTTGTGCGCTCAAAGCCGCATGATCAACAGCGGGCAAAGCTGCATCTGTGCCAAGCGCTTCTTGGTTCCCAAAGCTCAACTCGAGGTTTGGCTAACTCATTTTAGAAATTCTATGGAACGCCTGCAGGTCGATATGGCTCCGCTGGCAAGTGTTAAATTCAAAGCGCAGCTCCAAACCCAGGTCGAAAAAATAAAACTCCAGGGCGGTAAGCTCTACTGGAAAGCTATCGATAACGGCCAGGGCGAAGCCTTTTTCAGTCCTGAAATCTGGCTCATGACAGGCCAAGAAGAATTTCACCGGAACGAAGAATTATTTGGACCCGTGGCGGTGGTCATTCCCTACACCAGTGTTGATGAGGCCCTTCAAATCGCCAATGGAACCCGGTTTGGCTTGGGCGGAGCGGTCTTTTCCGCTAATCCCGAACGGGCCAAAGAAGTGGGTCTACGGCTTGAGTGCGGGATTCTGGCCATCAATGATTTCAATAAGTCGGACGTCCGATTGCCTTTCGGGGGGCTGCGGAGCTCGGGCTTCGGCCGGGAGCTCGGCCCCTGGCCTCTCCTGGAGTTTGCCAATATTAGGACCCTGACCGGAATTTAAAACCGCGGTCGTGGGTGTTTCCATCACGATAAAAAACTGATTTATTTCTTCGGCGCTCAGGCGTCGCGCGGATACGGTTTCAAATTGATTGAAATAGTCGCGCTGCTTAAGGGTGTCTTCGAACGCGACCGGATTTCGCAAACTGTTGTCGACCATAAACTGTTGCACATAAGGCCACAGTTCTTCCTGGGGTTCGCGAGCCTCTTTCAGGGATTTGATTAAGATCCCGAGAAAGGGTCCCAGTGACGAAGAACTCAGGTTGATGGGCTGATTTTCAATGTCCTGCATGAATTCCAGAATGCGAATCATTGAGCCGTCATTTCCCTCGTAACGGCGTTCAATAAAAAACTGCAGACGAAACAAGAATTCTTGTTGAAGATCATTTTCGCGCAAATCGGAGCCCGGAATATTTCGTAAAATATTTCTCCAGTGCTGAATCCCCTCCAAGAGCTCCGGCTTGGACAAAGCGCGCGCCTGGGCCTTCACTTCGGTAACAAGTGTCAGAGTGGCCAAAACAAAGCTTAGGGCAAAAACAAGGACTTTGCTCATAGAAGTAACGAGGGTACGCCCTTTATCTGACTCTCGCCATTGTCAAAGAATTGATCAGGAGTTCTTTTCATGCTTGAACTAAAGCCAACTATGAAAAGTTGGAGCCCCTTAGTTCATCGCGTTTACCGGTTGCTGAAAGCTCATAAAATGGAGCGAAGCCGAATCGTGTTGGCCGTGAGCGGGGGCGCGGACTCGATGGGTTTACTGGTCACGATGAATGAGCTCAAGTCCGCTCTGGAGCTCGAGCTGCGGGTCGTGCACGTTCACCACGGTCCTGGGCCCTGGCAGAGTTTTCGCGATCGGGCGGAAAAAATTGTTAGCACCGGCACCCAGGGACTGGGACTGGAATTTCAAGTGATTCGATCCCACGCCGAGCTGAAATCGGAAAATCAATTGCGGTCTTTTCGTCGGCAGGCTTGTTTGGAACACGCCAAGGGAGATTGGATATTTACCGGCCATCACCTGCAAGACCTGGTGGAGACGCGGCTTTTGCGGCTAATTCGCGGGACAGGCCGCCAAGGATTGCCGGCCATTCGCATTAAAAATACGCCTTGGTTTCGGCCCTTTCTGACCACGACTGGTTTTGAAATTCGTCAGGAGATTCGTCAGCGGGCGGTTCCATTTTGGGAAGATCCTTCGAATCGAGATTTGGGTCCTTTGCGAAATTGGATACGCCACGAGTGGCTCCCCGAGCTTGAAAAGAAGCGGTCGGGCGGTGTTCGAAGCCTCGGGCGATCGCTAGAAAACATGGCAGGGCAATCTCTTCCCGAATTTCAGAACGTCTGGGTCAATGCGACGACCTTGTCGCGTGGATTTTTTCACACC
>JAYUPS010000211.1:0-3338 GCA_043759945.1 Bdellovibrio sp. | reverse complement strand
ACGAAAAACCCATGAGCTACTGGCTGACAATGTCTTACCGCCATGAATTGCCCCTGTTTTTGATCTATTTAAGCGTGTTAATCGGATTTTTTAGGTCGCGAAAAAATTTAAGTTTGGGAGCTCAATTTTTAGGTTGGGCTGGATTTTCGCAGGCAATTATTTATTCCGTGATTCCCTACAAGACGCCCTGGTGTTTGCTCGCGGTGCTTGGTCCGATCTGTCTTTTTTTGGTTGTTGCTTGGAAGCAGGTTGTTGCCAGCTGGACTTTGCGGACATTTATTAAACTAGTCGTGCTGTTTGTGGCGATGATAGGGTGGTCCGCGACCTGGCAGTTGAATTTCAAAACGCCCACGATGCCTCATGACTATGTTTACGTTCAAACCAAGCCTCAGCTTAAAGTTTTAATGGATCATATCCTGATGAAAGCCAAAGCCGATGCGAATCTTGCACAAATGAAAATTCAAGTGGCCGGAACGGAGCCATGGCCCTTGGCTTGGTGGCTGATGCCTTTTTCCAACGTGCAGTACTTGTCCGTGGCGCAAGGGCTGGCAAATCCGGTGGATTTTCTTGTCGTGGATGCGGCAGAAAGCGCGCAGCTTGAAAGCACGGGCTTTGGCGCTGAGTTTTATAAATTTGTTTTCCCCATCCGTGATTCTCGGGTCGATTCGGCTTTTTATTTGCGTAAATCTCTTTTTCCGGAATTTCCGGTTGCGGAAATGGAGAACAGCACGCCATGAAGATTCTGATGTCGGATCGTATGATCGAAAAAGTTTTGGTCACGGCGGCGAGCTTTTCTATTTTGACTTTGATTTTTGAAAGCCTGGGCTGGAGTCAGGGGCCCTGGTCGGTGGCGATTTTACTTTTACTTTGTTTTGGCGGTTCCAGTTTTGCGCGAATCCATTCCCGGCTGCCCACAGAATTTCCGGATGATCATTTTAGCTTAATTTCCTACTGGTGTTTTTTAACTTTTGGCGTTCTGTCGGTTTTGTTTTACGCCACAGAAACCACCGGCAATCATTTGATAAGCAATCCCAACATCAATGGGGATTGGCCGATGCATCTGAACCAGATTTTATTTTTGTCTAAAACTTCGGATTTCTGGCCGGTAAATCCTATTTTGGCAGGCGAGCCCATGCGCTACGCTTTTGGAATCAACTGGTTGACGGCCATGTTTGTTAAAGCGGGTTTTCCCGTTATGACCCTGGTGATTCTTTCTGGAATTTTGAGCGTGGTGATGACCGCCAGTTTGCTAAAGAAAACTTTTGGTGCGTTGGGGCTTTGGGCTTTTTTTGCCAGCGGTGGGGGTTGGGGATTTTCTCAATGGATGCTGCTCGAGGCCTGGGGGCCCAGTTCTCAATTGGCTTGGAAAAATCTTTTTCTGGCCGTCTATATGCCCCAACGGGGCTTTTGGTTTGCCCTTCCCGCCGGTCTTTATCTGCTGCGTTTTTTAGTGGGATTTTGGGACAAATCCCACAGCCACCAAAAAGTTTTAAATTTTCCGGCAAGTTTTATTTTCTTGTGGGCCGTCCTGCCATTTTTTCATCTGCACACCTTTGTCGCGGTCTCATTTTTTGTTTTGATTACTGTTTTGAATCAACGAGCTTGGTTTGCCGTTTTTAGCTTTTTGCCGGGGCTTCCGGTGGCTTTGTTTTTTATTTTCAAATCCGTGAGCGGGGAAAATGCGGGTCGCGCTCTGCAGTGGAGTTCGGGATGGATGACCGGGTCGCTTGATCTGGTGACGGCGTTGATGATTAACTACGGCTCGTGGCTTCTGGTTCTGCTGATCGTGGTAATTTCTATTTTAGCGCGACCCGGACAAAGATTTATTCTTACGAGCTTGCTCGCGCTAGCCATTTTATTTCATTTTGTTTTATTGGCGCCTTGGCCTTGGGATCAGATAAAGATCGTATTATGGTTTTACTTGGCTTTGGGTTATTTTCTGGCCCAAGAGATTCGTTTGCAATTTAAACCCTTGGTCGGAGCCCTGCTCATCGTATTTTTACACTCGGTTGGTTTTGTGCAACTCATGGGTGGCTGGCCTGCGATATTAAAACCAACGACACTTTGGTCCTTGGCGGATCAGAACTCTGTGAAACAACTTTTGAACGAAGTTCCGGTCGAGGAACGTCTTCTGATTGCACCCGAAGCGCATCATCCGGTTTGGTCGAGTGGTCGTGCTGTCGTTTCCGGGTACGAAGGTCACATATGGGCTCACGGCGTTAATACCGAGGGTCTGAAAGATTCTATTTTCGCGCTTTTTAATGGTCAACAAATCCAATCTCTGAGATTTTCTAGGTTGTCCGCAAAATTCTTGCTGTGGGGACCTTATGAAAGAACTTGGTTTAGCCAAGATGTCCCGCCGGAGGCTGTCTGGATCAAATTAAAATCGGTCGGGGATTATTCGTTGTACTCTCGTTTGCCGCAAGTTTTGCCTTCGGGCAAATGACCGAAATCGGTCTTCCCGCACCAGACGTCCGCGTCTCCAATCCGGCGGCGAAAAAAATGAAAGAGTTTGAATTGAAATCAGCTTGGGGCGAGTGCGCTAAGCAAGCGCGGATGGCCCTGCCGTCGGCGGTCCTGGTCAAAGCTTGGATTTTGAAATCTTGGGTTCGTTGCAGCTATCGCGCGGACCGCGATAAGCCAAAATCAGATGAATTGGTTGCCGCTCTGCGGGCTTGGAGCGCGACGGAGCTTGTCACGGCGGGACCCTGGCGGGAGAGCGCCATCGAAGAAGTGGTGCGAGCGCGCTTGTGGGTCATCGAAAAATATTTGAAAACAAACCCGAATATAGCGAGCGAGAATTTGAACTTAATTTTCGACGAAATTCCGGTCGAAGATAAAAAGAGTCGCGCGAAAGCCTGGGCCTTATCCGGTGATTTTTCGCTTCTGAAGCACAACCATTCGGCGGCCAGTTCGGCCTTTGAACAATCATTGAAGATTGCTGAATCCAGGGAAGTTCAAGAAAAATTTAATTCCGTGTTGTTGGTCATCGGTAACGCGAATGTCACTAAAGAGGTGACTGAGAGAGAAAAGAAAACGCCCTTGTTGTTTTTTTCCGAGGCCGAAAAACAATTTGAGGAACGCTTTCAGAACTCTTCGCGTGCCAATGATCCTTTGCTGCAAATGGAAGACTGCGTTTCGTATTTGGCAAAATTGCCCAATGGTTTGAAAGCCAAATGGGCGCAAAACAGAATTATTGAAATTCACGCGAGCCTGTGGGATCGCGCGGCCGTGGATTCCGATTGGACGCGGGCGCAGGTCACAATGGACCGGGCCCTGACACTGATGGAAAAAGTCGACGTTCCGCGATTGAACGAATGGTTGCCGGTCGTTTTTCG
>JAYUPS010000210.1:0-3346 GCA_043759945.1 Bdellovibrio sp. | reverse complement strand
TGATCTACATCACCTACACACTCGCGATCACCAATTGGCGAGTCAAACACCGGCAAACGATGAATCAAAAGGATTCCGAAGCCAATTCGAAAGCCATCGATTCACTTTTAAATTTTGAAACGGTGAAATACTTTACAAACGAAGACCACGAACAAAAGCGTTTCGACAGTGCCCTGGCCGGCTACGAAACGGCCGCCGTCCAAAGTCAAAGATCTTTGTCGCTTCTTAATGTCGGGCAAGGATTTATTATCTCTGGCGGATTGTGTGCCGTCATGATGCTGGCCAGTCAAGGGGTTGCCGACGCCCGTTTGACCGTCGGTGATTTTGTTTTATTGAATACGTTTTTAATGCAGCTTTACTTGCCGCTGAATTTTTTAGGTTTTGTGTACCGCGAGACCAAACAAAGTTTGGTGGATATGGATAAGATGTTTGAGCTTTTGGCGGTGAGCCCCGATGTGAAAGATCTTCCGGGCGCTCAAGATCTGCGGCTGACCGACGGCGAAGTCGAGTTTTGCAATGTTGGTTTCAACTATCGGCCCGATCGCGAAATTCTTAAGGGTATAAGTTTTAAAGTTCCGGCCGGAAAAAGTGTGGCGCTGGTGGGATCCAGCGGTGCCGGGAAATCTACGATCTCGCGCTTGTTATTTCGATTCTACGACGCTCAGACGGGTGAAATCCGACTTGATGGCCAAGATCTTCGCAGCGTGAAACAAAAATCCGTGCGGGCCGCGATCGGAATAGTGCCGCAAGACACCGTACTATTTAACGACACGATCGAATACAATATTTTGTACGGGCGACCGGGGGCCACCCCCGCTGAAATGATTGAAGCCGCCAAAGTGGCTCGCATTGATTCTTTCGTTCAAAAATTGCCCGAGGGCTATCAGACCCGCGTGGGCGAACGAGGATTAAAACTTTCGGGCGGCGAAAAACAAAGAGTCGCCATCGCGCGGACCGTGCTAAAAAACCCAAAAATATTAATTTTTGACGAAGCCACGAGCGCCCTGGATACCAAAACCGAAAAAGAAATCCAAGTTTCACTTAAGGCCGTCAGCAAAGACCGTACGACCCTGGTGATCGCCCACAGACTTTCGACCGTGGTCGATTGCGACGAGATCTTGGTGCTCCGGGACGGCGAGATCGTCGAGCGTGGACGGCATTCTGAGCTTCTAAAACAAAACGGCGAGTACCACCAAATGTGGATCAAACAGCAGGAAGCTCAGGTAGCAGTTGCGGGCGGCTAGCCCCCTTTTTGTAGTTGGGTGCGTCGATTATTAATTCTTGTCCGCTGGGAGCGCGCAGCAGTTTGAACTCTCGTCGGCGCAAGCCTTTTTTTATGGCCTGTTCGACTTCAATTTGAAATGGTTCGTTAAGCCAGTTCAGGTCCAACTCAATGATTTTATTTCGATCCTGGAAGAAGTCCGATATTTCCCAGGTTAAACCGTGGCCATTTGAATTGAGCGAAGAATATTTGTAGTCTTGGACTTGCGAGCAAAGGCCGCCTCGGATGGGATTTCGGAAAAGATATTTCACTGAGTTCCAGTAGTAGTCTTCTTGAGAAATGAGAGACCATTTATAACGACCGCCAAAAAAATGATTAATGCGACCCGATTTTCGGTTGGCTTTTCGGGCCACCTCACGTTGGAAATACTTCATGGCTTCGCCCAAATTTAATTTCGGGGTGCTGATTAGCAAGTGATAGTGATTGCTCATCATGACAAATGCATGGATTTGACATCCAAATTGCTTTGGTAGTTCGGCCAGAACTTCTAAAAAAATCTCCCACAACTCGGGCTTATCCAAATAGAAAAACTCACGGTTATTGGAGCGATTGGTTATATGGTAAGGATGATCACACGTGTTGATTAAAATTTTTCTAGGCATAGCCTGAAGCCGAAAAGCAAAAAGCCAGCGAGTCTAAAAATAATCTGAACAGTATTCCTGCTGCCCACCAATCCGAGCCGCGTCCAAAGACGCGGCTCGCTACAAAAAGGGGGCTAGCCGCCCGCAACTGTTACCTAAAGGGAAGAAGGCCCAGGAGCTTGATCGAATACGCCGAGGTCTTTAGCAATCCACCAAGGAAAAGCTGGATCTGTTCCGTTGGCAAAGACCAGATCTTTTGTTCGTCGGCAGTGGCCGTCACCGGCATCGCGGTTCCCACAACTTTTGCGGCGTAGATCTCGGTCAGTTTCTCGTTCGTTACTTTTTCGAGAACTTGAGCCAAGGCGATTTCCTCGATAATACTTATCGCCAGAGTGTTGGTTTCGTCGGCAACGAAACGGGTGTTGGCCACGACAAATTGTTTTGCGGTGGGGTCGATTCCCGAGTGAGCCAATGCAAACCTGTTAACCCGAAACGACAACCCCAAGGCCCGATCTTCTTCGTGCATTCCGGATTCATCATCCATACCTTTAGCAAAGCCGCTGGCGAGCACTTCCTGCAACTGCACGCTTCGATCCGTCGGCAACCCAAAGGTCTTTGCAAAGCGAGGGTACAGCGGCTGCGCGATCATCTGCGAGTCAAATTGATCATAGCGCAATCGCAAGGCCGCTTTACTGCCGTCGGCCAAAGTAAATGGGACGTTGTCGATCACGTTGTTTTTCATAAGACCCTGAAGCGCTTGAATCATCGGCAAACGCAGCTCGGTGATGTCCATAAAGTTGTCTTTATGTTTGTCCAAATTAAAAACGCCCGTCGACCGACTAAAGAGCAAATGGGAAGCCAAGACTTTATCAATCCAAATTCCGCGCGCGTCAATTTGATCGGCATAGTTGTTGGTGCTCTCCGGATCTTTTCTTGAGTTAAAGAATTTTCCGGCCTGCCCAACGACGACGTATTCGGGTTTAAGCTTAACGGAAAAGCAAGACATTGCCGTGGAACTTAGAGCCTCTAGCGGCACGACTTGGTCGACCTCGCCGGGTTTGGCCGTAAGCTCGATCGCGCACAAGACATCCGGAGTCAGGAGCACTTTGGTAAGAAAGGTTCCGCCAATCACGGTGGCTTGATGCAAGTCTTTTAAGAATTCCTCGCTCGTCCATTCGGTGGCTGTGTCTGCCAGGCCGTACTGATACTTGATGCGTTCTCGAACTTCCATCATGAGACGAAGCTCATTGAAGATTCCATGGATACGGCGCGCGTAAGTCATATCGTCGGCCAAACTCATATGGGCGTTGCCGTTTCGGAAATTTCGGCGCGCATAGGCCGCTTCGTAATCGTTAATTTGGTTTTGCACGATCTCGGTGTAAGTGGTGCCCAAGTCATGGCGCTTGCAACCCGCGTTGATACCGACGTGTTCGTCCGTGCAAAATTTGAAATCTTTGACGGCCAGGCCCTCGGTCGCTTTTTT
>JAYUPS010000209.1:0-8720 GCA_043759945.1 Bdellovibrio sp. | reverse complement strand
GAATTCGTCTCCAAATTCGGGGCCGGTTTGCAACCCGATGACCGCAAAGAACTGGAAAAAAGTTTCAAACCGTTGAAAGCGCTCCCGAAGCTCGTGGTGGGCAGTAATCGAATGAGACTCTCGGTCGACAATTACAATCTGACTTTTGATCTTAGCCGGGCCTGGCAAAAAATTATCACAGCCAACGGCGTGCAAATCGCACTGGATCCCAAAGCACCCCTGGCGCCGCAAGTAAAAATTCTGACTAAAAAAATTGAAAGTCAGAAAAAAGAAGTTAGCCGGGCGGAACTGTTTTTACCCAAAGCTCACGCCATCGCCCCGGTACTTATCACGGCGATGGCGTTTGTCGGTTTAACTCTGGCAACTAAAATCATCGATCGTTATGGCAGCACTTTGTTGGACGTCATTGACCACAACGCCTGTTGGATCATGAAAGAAAAAATCAAAATTGTCGACGAGAGCTCGGCAGCCTGCAAAGAATATATCAAAATCCAAAAAGAATTTGCGGCTAAAAATCCCGAAGTTCAAGCGGTTCAGGACGCTTTAAAAGAGTTCTCTAATTCGGACCCAATTGATGTCTTCGGCGAGAACTGCCCACATCAATCCGGAGACCAGACTTACAAAAGCAGCATTCAGTTTTTAAACGAAAAAAAGAAGGCTCGCGTTCAACTGAAAATTGAAAACAACAAGGTTAAAGAATTTAAAGTCTTGGATTATTCTTCCGACAAAGTGCTAGCGACTTATATTTTGAATGATCAGTCTTTATTGGAAAAAATCCGCCTGCCCAATCCCACCGTAAACAACAAACCCCTTGACGCCGAAGCCGCGAAGATAATTCCCTCGGAAATTGAAATTTCGGCGACGGATAAAATTAGTGATCCCTTGGTCGAGGCCGAACAAAAGTTTCATAAAACCTTGTTCGCGAAAGTGGGACAGCGGCTGGGAGCTTGCAAAGCAATGCACGCGGCCCTTGAAACCACAACCAAAAAGCAGCAAAAAGAAGACGAAGGAACTCGTTAGTTTTTCATGCCAGTTTGTCTGCTATTTCATAGACCTAAACGCTTGAATTTCTTTTGGTCCAACAACTCATTTTGGACGACTTCTTGTTTTCCGACCGGCACCAGCACGCGGGTTCCCTTGGGAACTTTCACTCGTCCCCGGCGGGCTTCGGTGGTGAAATGGGGATTGTAGATTTGCGCTTTATGGTCGTCGTTATCAAACCAACGCAAGATATCTTTGTAAGTGATTTCAAAGGGCGTGTTGACCTCGAAAGAGGCCAAGGGTTGCGACCATAAAACATTACCGAAATACTTTGGAGCGTTTCGTTCCACTTCCAAGACCGCCACAAAACTGGCAAAAAAGTTGCGCGAGGCAAATCCCAATCTTTTCTTAGCGCCTTTGGGAAACAGGTCACCCAGTTCTTTTGATTTGTGAAGCTTGGTTAAACGCGAAACTCCCGACGGTCCGTGATTGTAGCCGGTTACAGCCAGAGGCCAAGCCTCGAGCATTTTGTAGTTGCCGCGCAACAGTTTCGCCGCAAGTTTTGCCGCATCTGTCGGATAATTGCGTTTGTCGACCGCTTGATTAATGGTTAGATGGCCCCGGCCAGTGTATTTCATGATTTGCCAAAGACCACTGGCGCCAACTTTGGAGCGTGCCAGCACATTGAAGGAACTTTCGACGAAAGGCAATCGCGTAAGCTCCAATGGCAGCCCGGCCTCTTTAAAAATTTTTTCAAATTCTTCCAGGTAACGTCCCGAGAAAAAAATGCCTTGGATTACGCGGTCGCGCTGCCCTAACTGAAAACGCAATCGATTTTTCTCCTGAGCGTCTTTGAATTTTTTCTTATCATCAAGCTTCAAGAAATATTCCCAAATACGTTTTTCTTCACCCTCTAAAATTGACGAGTCCTCGAGCTTTTCGAATTTATTCAGCAAAGCCACAACCCGCGCTTTAGATTCTTTGACCTGCTTCATCTTCAGTGATTCTTTTTTATAAATACTTATGTCTGTCCTCATCATAATGGCGGTGAAATCCAGCTCCTCATAAATCAGATCAATGTTTTCGGCGTCGTGAACAACGCCTTGATCGGTGGTGTATTTGGTGTAGATGTCGGTCCAAAATTTTACGTTCAGTTCCAAACCACGAGGAACGCCGAAGATTTCAGGCGTCCAACCCAGCGCTCCCGCCTGAACGGTAAAATCAGTGGCGCGCCAGGGACGCGACGCCGTTAGATTTCGATCGCCCGCGATTTCTTCGTGCGTGACCGGCGTATCGGTGGTTTCCTCGGTAACTTCTTCACTGGGAATATCAATTTGAATCTCAGAGTTTACGTCCTGAGGATCTTTAAGCTCCTGAGCCACCGAAACACCAGGAATCAACAACAGTAGAATCAGGACTGTTCTCGTCACGTTTGTTCCTATCTATTCAGATCCGACCAGCTGAATGGACATCTGGTCCATCGTTTGTCGGACTACGGATTCATCGGCATTTCCGTTGTAAAACATCACGAACGGAATGATATTCCCGTCCTTAGATCCTGCATAACCGGCCAGGGAAACAACGCCATTCAAAAGTCCAGTCTTAGCTCGAACAAACCGTTCCGCAGCAGTTCCGATCATTCTCTTTTTGAGAGTTCCATCAACACCGGCGATCGGTAACGAAGAGAAAAATTCAGGCATCATTTTGAACTGATCGCGCATGTGTTGGAGCAACTGCCAAAGACCTTTGGCGGACATGCGATTGTCCCGGGTTAATCCGCTGGGATTTGTCAGAAGAAAATCCGAGGATTTAATTTTTACGGTTTTTGACAAGAATTCGCGAATCACATCCATGCCATTGGCAATCGAACCGGGTTTCTGTTTAATCAAACCCAAATGCTTGGTGAGCATTTCCGCGACGTAGTTGTTTGAAAACTTGTTCATATCCGCAACCATTTGTTCGATGGGTTTGCTTTCCACTTCGGCCAAAAGAATCGCGTTTCCCGGCGTTAAACTGGATTTCACTTTGCCTTTGACCTCGATTCCACGTTGAGACAGGAAAGCTTTCAAGTTATGGCCCGCCCACAGATCCGGCTTTGTGATATTTTTAAAAATAATATGTTCCGCATTTTCCAGACCCAGCTGACCAGAGACTTTGATCGCATCCCCTTCCCCGGCATCCAGACGTTCGGCACTGACTGCCACTTTTTTGTTGAGCGTGGTTATAATTTTTCCGGAAAGTTTCGTGTAAGAGTTCTCTGGATCTAAAAAGACTTGGCCGGTCTCGCCCGCTTTTTTTCCCGGACGAAAAACGATATTCACCGAATTCCAATTAAACGACATGGCGCCGGTCGGCGCATCGTAAGCGCGATCCACGCGGTCTTTTAAGCGACTGCTGTCGAAACGTTCCTGATCGAACAACGAATCGTCGACCAAAATATCACCCTCGATCACTTTAATACCCGTGCGCGTGAAATTGTTAACCAGGACCCACAATGTCTCCGAAACGAACGCGGGATCGCCGCCGCCCTTCAAGATGAGATTTCCCTGCAATCGTCCGTCCACGGGAAGCGAACCCCAGAGCTGAGTTTTCAATTTCGTTCCGGGTTGGTAATGATGAAGAAATGCCGCGGCGGTCGCAAGCTTTGTTACGGAAGCGGGAATCATGGATTGCGCTGATCTGCGATCTGCTAAAACTTCGGTTTCGTTTTTTCCGGCGAAATAGGAAAATTGATCTGGGTTCAGCCCTTTGGACCTTATTAATCGATCAAATTCCGCGTTGAGCGTCGGATTTGCAGCCATCGCCAAGTTTGAAAAAAAAATAAGCAAGATCGAGGCAGAATTTTTCATAGAACCTATCTTGGGAGGGCGGAAAGTCGTCGTCAATACCAATGACAGGTCCTTGGGCCATAGGTCTTTTATCCAGAACATTCTGGCTGATTGCGAGACACTAAAATTACCCTTTAAAATGAAAGAATGAAACGCGAAGAATGGCTCCTAGTTTTCTTTCCCTTAGCGGCAACTTGGTCAATTGATCGTTTAACAAAAATGTGGGCGGTCACCCTGCAATCGGTTCAGTCCTATGATGTGATCCACTTTTATTTGCATCACAATCCCGGAGCGATGCTGGGACTTTTTTCCAACCTGCCTCCGTTCCTGCGTATCGTTTCACTCTCCACCGTGGGGGCTTTCTTAGTTTGTATTTACGCACTTATTCAAGTTTTGCTTCCGATCAAAACTCTGAAATTGCGCGCCGGACTTTCGATCGTGTTGGGTGGAATTCTAGGAAATGTCACCGATCGAATTTTGTGGGGCTACGTCGTCGATTTCATCGTGATAGGAAATGAAAAGCTCGCCACGCCGGTGTTTAATATCGCCGATGCTGTTCAGTGGGTCGGTTACGTGATGATCCTCGTTGCCATTTTTAAAGAGGGCGACCTGATTTGGCCCGAAAACAACACTCGCAAAACCTACTGGGTGAACCAAAGCTTTCAGCTGAAATACTGCGCTCTTTTGATGGGTGTTGGTATCGGAATTGGTCTGATTTCCATGGTTTTCAGCTACACTTACTTGCGCGTTACAATTTTAGAACTTGTCGGACAAAACAATGCCACTTTGGACAAATTCTTGCTGCCCTTTGCCGAAGTCTTTGTCCTGATTTGCGTCGCATTTTCGCTCGGATTATTCACGGTTGGAAAAATGCTTTCCCATAAGATCGCCGGGCCCTTGTATGCCTTTGAACGTCATTGCCAAGAACTGCTGCAAAATGCGGGGAACGAGGCCTCGGTCCGCCCCTTAAAGCTTCGCACCAAAGATGAGTTCAAACAGCTCGAGGCGCTGGCTTTTCAACTGCAAAATGCCCTGGCTAAAAATAATACCCCAAAACCTGCCGACGACGTAAAAACCGGCTAGGTTAGGTAACAGTTCCCTTTTTGTAGTTGTTTGCGACAGAAAACAATCGTTAGGTCTTTGATTTTCTGCAGGTAAAATCGCTTTTCGGTCTGATCCAAATGGCAACGAGCAAATAAAAAATCCCCATCGGGATTTCGAACAATACCGAGCGGGCTCACTCGCCGGGTGCCCTTGGCGCTGCCCCCCTGGTAAATCATATCCAGATCCTTTTTATTTTTTATCGCATCCACAATAGTTGAAATTCCTGGATCTCCCGATTTCACCAAAAAATAGTTGGCCCACATCAAAGACTTTCCCTGAACCGTTAGGCAATCCGACAAAGTTTTTCCCGGGCCTAGTCGCTTAAAACACTCCAAACCCACGGCCAAGCAAGCTTTGGCGTCATCCAGAGCACGGTGGGCGGTGCCTTGGGGAATACTCAAAAAGGGAATTAAAGTCTGCAGCCGATGATTGGCCGATTCTTTGATCAGTGAACGTGAAAGCAAACTGGTGCAAAGTATTGCAGAGTTCGGAATACCGAGTCCTGCCTTTTCAAACTCATAAGTCAAAAATCCCAAATCAAACGGCGCATGGTGAGCAATAATTGCACTTGAGCCCAAAAACTTATGAAACTTTGGAAGCACTTCCACCATCGGGGGCGCGTTGGCCACCATTTCATTCGTAATTCCGTGGATCTTGATGACCGCATCGCCCATCGGAACGCTGGGCTTAATTAGAGCTTGGAATTCATCAACAATTTTTCCATGTTCCCATTTGACCGCACCCATCTCGACAATTTCGTGAGCGACGGGATAGGGACCCGAGGTTTCGGTATCAAACGCGACTATTGTGAGTTCTGATAATTCTGAATGGTCGGACAAGTCCGACATTTTCGTGCTGCTGTTCATCCGCAGAAGTTACCAATCGCACTGATAAAAGTCTAGGTTCGCTCGAATTTCCCGACCGGTTCTCCACAAATAGATTCATTCGCTAGTAACATGAATCTCATGAGTTGGCTTAACACTTTGGTCTTCAGTCTGTTTTTTGGTTTTTCCGGTTTCTGTTTTGGGCAGACCGCAGGGTCCGATGGATTTCCCGAGGGCACTTTATTTGGACAAACCAACATTTTAAACAATTCTGTAGAAAAAGGCATAACCCAGACGGATTCCGGGCCGGCGATTCAAGCTGCAATTGGGTATCGCTGGGGCTTAGCCAAAGCCGGGCTTTGGGCATCCAACGTCAAGTACCGGGATGCCACCGACACGGTCGTATTGCGGCCTTTTGGAGCCTACCAATTCTTTTTTACCTCCAATGCAAATTTAACCGCGCGCTTTGATTTCGGTTATTACACAAATGACGGAAGTCGCAACGGAACTATTTTATCGGCGGACCTTGAGCTCTTTACCTATCATGTGCTTTACGAAAAAATCGAAAACTGGGAAGCCAGCGGCTATGACAATCAGCGGGTCGGATTTCGTAAAGAATTTGCTCTCTTCGATAAATTTGGTCTCGACGCCGCGGCCGGATACAATTTAGTAGATGCCGCGGAGTACTCGGATTACTTTGATCTGCGCGGCGCCATCAATTACCGCTACGGAGCGATCAAGTTTGAATTGGCCGGAACCTATGCGAGCAATGAATCCGAATTTGGTTCGCGCGCGGGGCCATTTCTAATCGTAGGGATGGAAGTGAATTTTTAGTCTTTTTTGATTTGCTTCTGTTTAACCAATTGATTCACGAAATTATCGTACGCGTTCATATCGGGATCTTTTTGCCCAAAGATACTTTCAAGTTTTCGCGGTTTGGTTCCATCGGATTTTAATTCCTTTTGACGAACTCGCAGGTGAATAAAGCCGTTGGGTCGCTCCGATTGCCCTTCGATAAATCCCTTTTTTGACTGCACTTGGGTGGCACCTAAAATCTCGTTCGTCGAGTTTTCAAAGGTCGATTGAATGCGCACGCGCACCAGATCCAAACGCTCGGTGGCGACTTTATTTGCCAAGGATTCGCTGCTTCCGGAAACACTCTCATTAAACAATCGGGAATCAATCGTGACGGTCGAGTCGGTTAAGCCCTGAGTTACAAATTGCAGCTGAGCCATGATGGTCACGAACTCTTCACTCGGTGTTGCGGTCCCCGGCTTAAACAATCTAAAATCAGGAATGTCGAATTCGACTCCATCGGGAGTGATCGACATGTTTTTCGCCGCATCCCCGACTTTGTCGGCCATGTAAGCCGCAACCACTTTGGCCGATCCAAAATCAAAAAGATTTGGGGTCTTGTCGATCGGCTCGACAAAATTCTGAATGGCTTGCAGGGGCTCATTTAAAAGATCTAAGAAAAGTTTTTCCAGGGTGAGTTCGACGCCAAAGTTCTGAAAGCTGTATTCGATCACGCTCGGAGTAGAGAAATAATCCGAAACTGCTTTTTTGGTCGAAGTCGACTGATTCAGCAACCACATCACCAAAAAAAAGGCCATCATCGCCGTCATAAAATCCGCAAGAGCGACCTTCCAAGCTCCCCCGTGATGTCCGGGAGCATTGTAAATCTTCTTGATGATAATGACCTGACCCTTTTTTTCCGCTGCCATAGATTACGCTGCTTTCTTAATTTCTTTGGTGGATTTATCCATCTCGTCGAAGCTAGGGCGCTCTTCCGGTTGAATGCTGCGTCGGGCGTATTCAATGCAAACAATGGGAGGTGCGCCCTTTTGCAAAGCGACCATGGCCGCTTTAATTATCAACAGATAGCGACCCTCAGCTTCCAAGTCGTTGGCGATTTTGGTGGCGGCGGGACCAATTAATCCGTAAGCACCGAAGACCCCAAGCATCGTTCCCACGAGTGCCGAGGCCACCAGGCGTCCGATTGTTTCTGTTCCCTCGGTCAAATGATCCATTGTTTTTACGATTCCCAAAACGGCCGCGACGATCCCGAGACCCGGAAAGGCATCTGCTACCGTTTGAACCGCATGTTGGGCCCCGTGTTCTTCCGAATGGATCGCGCGGATGTCGGCATCCAAGAGATCGTCGACATCGTAGGGAGAAAGATCGGCGGACAAAGTAATCTTCATCGTGTCACAAAGAAAATGAACGGCATGATGATTTTTCATGAAGCTGGGATAAGCGTTAAATATTTCTGATTTTTCAGGAGTTTCAATGTGTTTCTCGACGGCCTGGGGTCCGTCTTTGCGAAACAACTGGAATAACTGAAACATCATTTGCAAAACTTCGACATAGTCTTGCTTCTGGGGTCCTTTGGAGGTCATGGCTTTCAAACTTAGTTTAAAACCAGATTTGATCGTCTTCATTGGATTTCCAATGATGTAAGCTCCCAGCGCTGCTCCGCCGATAATCAAAAGCTCCAAAGGTGCTGCTTTTAGAATCACGCTCATGTGACCGCCGGCCAATATAAAGCCGCCAAACACGGTCACAAACACGACTAATATTCCTATAAATCCCATGAGACACTCCTTAAAAAGGATCTTCTACGGGGTCTTCATCGGCGGAAACGCTGATCTTATGAAGGGTTGCGGGGTTCGGGCCTAAGATTTATTGATAACTCGTCAAAAATCTGGAAAATTGAGGTCTAGATGACAATAAAAAACCTGCTCTTAAGTCTAGTGTTGTTTGTGGGCGCGCCCAGTTTTTCTGAAACCAAACAAGAAAAGAATCCCCTTAGAATTTCGGTGGGATCCAACGCCCTCAAAAGTCCAGTTCTAGAACCCAATCAAATTACGGAACTGGAAGTCGAGCTCCTGCTTCCGGAAGATTTTAAAGCCTACGAAGAACAGTTTAAATTGTCGATCGAGGACTCAAGCAGTGATTTTAAGGTCGGGAAAATGAGCATCTC
>JAYUPS010000208.1:0-8724 GCA_043759945.1 Bdellovibrio sp. | reverse complement strand
TTTTGCGACTTGTGATGGGATCGAGTCCCGCCGTTGGGTCATCGTAGAATAGGATGGAAGGATCCAATGCCAAAGCCCGCGCGATACCCAGTCGTTTTTGCATCCCGCCGCTGATTTCATCGGGAAATAGCTCTCCAACGGCTTCAAGCCCCACGATTTTGAGAAAATCCCGAGCAGTGGTTTCGACTTTATCTGGATCCCATTTTCGCTCGAGCAGTGGAAAACGAATATTTTCGATGTTTTTCATGGAATCAAACAGCGCGTTTTTTTGAAAGAGCATCCCCATCTCGAGCAATAATTCTTGTTGGCGTCGCACAGAAGCTGCGTAAAAGTCTTGGCCATGCACGAAAAGATGCCCGGCCAACGGGCGAACCAAGCCCGCCAGGACTTTGAGTAACACCGTTTTTCCCTGACCACTTGGACCAATGAGTCCAATCCGTTCGCCAGCCTTGACCTGAAGGGAAATGTCTCGCAAAACCGGTCCGGAAAGCGAAAATTGAACGGTCACTTTTTGGAGTTCAAGAACGATCGACAATAGCGGTCCTTTTGCTTGTCTAAACAATTGATTTAAGTTTGAATGCAACCTCAAAAGCAAGGAGAATGTATGCCTCATCAACGTAAGAAAATCGCCGTCGTCGGTGCCGGATTTGTCGGTTCAACATGTGCTCACTGGGCCGCTGCCAAAGAGCTTGGTGATGTTGTTCTGTTGGATATTAACGAAGGCGCCGCCAAGGGAAAAGCCTTAGACCTGTATGAAGCCTCGCCGGTGGAGCTTTTTGATTCTAAAATTACCGGAACTTCGAACTACAAAGACATCGCCGGTGCCGATGTTGTTATTGTTACGGCCGGACTTCCCCGAAAACCGGGAATGAGTCGTGACGATCTTCTTTCCACCAACGCAAAAATTATGAAAGAAGCTTGCTTAGGAATCAAGGAACACGCCCCGAACGCCGTTGTCATCGTGGTTTCAAATCCATTGGATGCAATGGCCTTCGTCGCTAAGGAAACCACGGGTTTCCCGCGCGAACGCATTATTGGAATGGCTGGGGTCTTGGATACGGCTCGTTTCAAAACTTTCATCTCGGAAGAGCTCAACGTCAGCGTCAAAGACATTCACGCGATTGTTTTGGGCGGACACGGCGACACAATGGTCCCTATGCCTCGTCATTGTTCAGTAGGTGGAGTTCCTTTGACGGAAATGATGGCTCCAGAAAAATTGGAGGCCTTGGTTCAGCGCACTCGTCAGGGAGGAGCCGAAATTGTGAATCTTTTGAAGACCGGATCGGCTTATTACTCACCGGCGGCCTCTGCGGTTCAAATGGCCGAGGCCATCTTGAAAGATCAGAAACGCATTCTTCCGTGCGCGGTGGAATTGCAGGGCGAATACGGAGTAAAGAACATGTTCGTGGGCGTGCTTTGCAAATTGGGCGGCAAAGGCATGGAACAGGTCATCGAACTGAAAATGAACGACACCGAAAAAGGTTTCTTAGCGAAATCAATCTCGGCGGTTGAAGAACTCATCGGCGCTCTTAAAAAACTCTCATACTAAGTACGTCGCGGCTGCGCCGCCGACGCAAAGGACAGTAAAATGAACATTCATGAATATCAAGCAAAGGAAGTCCTTCGGCGTTTCGGGGTAGCGACTCTAAAAGGCAAAACAGCCACAACGCCAGAGGACGCGGTTAAAGTCGCGCAGGAGCTTGGGGGATCTGTCTGGGTCGTCAAAGCCCAAATCCACGCTGGCGGCCGCGGCAAAGGCGGCGGAGTTAAGTTGGCAAAAAGCCTGGACGAGGTCCGGGACCACGCCAAGAAAATTTTAGGTATGACTTTGATCACCCCCCAAACCGGCCCCGAAGGCAAACTGGTCAAAAGAATTTTCATCGAACAGGGTTGCAACATCACAAAAGAACTCTACGCGGCGGCTTTGGTAGATCGCGCGACAGGCCGAGTTGCAATAATGGCTTCTAAAGAGGGCGGAATGGACATCGAAGAGGTCGCCGAAAAACATCCCGACGCGATTTTTCGGGTCGATATTGATCCGGCCGTTGGGCTTGCTGCTTTCCAGGGGCGCCAACTTGCCTTTCAATTGGGGATTCCCATGGAATTGACCAACAAGGCCGTCACTTTTTTCCAAGGACTCTATAAAACATTTATTGAAACGGACTGTGCGATGGCCGAGATCAACCCTTTGGTGATTACCAAAGAGGGCGACATCTTGGCCTTGGATGCAAAAATGGGTTTTGATTCCAATGCACTTTACCGACACAAAGATATTTTGGAATATCGCGATCTCGACGAAGAAGATCCTTCAGAAATCGAAGCCAGCAAGTACGATTTAGCTTTTATTAAGCTTGATGGAAGTATCGGCTGTCTGGTGAACGGAGCGGGACTTGCAATGGCCACACTTGATATTATTAAAATTCACGGTGAAGCGCCGGCCAACTTTTTAGATGTCGGTGGCGGTGCCAATCAAGAAAAAGTCACAGCAGCTTTTAAGATTATTTTAAAAGATCCGGCCGTGAAGGGAATTCTGGTCAACATCTTTGGTGGTATCATGAAGTGTGACATCATTGCCGACGGTGTGATTGCAGCTTCCAAAGAACTCGGTTTGAAAGTGCCGCTGGTCGTGCGACTCGAAGGTACCAACGTTGAACTGGGTAAAAAGTTGCTTCGCGAAAGCGGCTTAAACATTACTCCGGCTGATGATTTGACCGATGCAGCTCAAAAAATCGTAAAAGCGGTGCGAGGAAATAAATAATGTCGATCTTTATCAATAAAGACACCCGAGTTATCACCCAAGGAATCACTGGGGCGCAGGGCTCCTTCCACACCGAACAGTGCCTGGCCTACGGATCTAAATTCGTCGGCGGGGTTACTCCGGGCAAAGGTGGCACGAAGCACTTGAATCTTCCGGTTTACAATACGGTTCTCGAGGCCAAGAAACAGACTGGGTGCAACGTTTCGATGGTTTTTGTGCCGCCTCCGTTTGCGGCGGACTCGATCATGGAGGCGGTCGACGCTGACTTGGATCTAGTTATCTGCATCACCGAGGGCATCCCGGTTTTGGACATGGTTCGCGTAAGAAAATTCATGCAGGGACGAAAAACTCGATTGATTGGACCCAATTGCCCCGGCGTAATTACGCCTGGCCAATGCAAGATTGGAATTATGCCTGGCCACATTCATAAGCCTGGGCGCATCGGCGTTCTCTCTCGGTCCGGAACTTTAACCTACGAAGCGGTTCACCAGCTCACTCAGTTAGGTCTTGGCCAGTCGACTTGTGTCGGCATTGGTGGAGATCCGGTAAATGGGACCAATTTTATCGATGTTCTAAGGCTTTACAATGCAGATCCAGGAACAGATGCGGTCATTATGATCGGTGAAATCGGCGGCTCCGCCGAAGAAGAAGCTGCGGCTTACATCAAAAAAGAGTTCAAAAAACCTGTGGCGGTGTTCATTGCGGGAGCTTCGGCTCCAAAAGGTAAGCGAATGGGTCATGCGGGAGCAATTATTAGCGGAGGAATGGGAACGGCAGAGGCTAAATTCCAAGCTTTGGAGCATGCTGGTTGCAAGATATCCCGATCTCCGGCAGATATGGGCAAAACACTCAAAGCAATGCTGTAAGGAGAAATTATGGGTAAAGAAAAAACGTTCTCAATCATTAAGCCCGACGCGATTAAAAAGAACTACATCGGGGATATTATTTCAATGTTCGAAGCCAATGGCCTAAAAATCGCGGCGGCAAAGCTGACGATGATTCCAAAGTCTAAAGCGGAAGAGTTTTACGCCGAACACAAGGCTCGTCCTTTTTTCGGTGAACTGGTTACTTTCATGACTTCAGGTCCCGTTATGCTGATGTGCTTAGCCGGGGAAAACGCCATCTTAAAAAATCGTGAAATCATGGGAGCCACCGATCCTAAAAAAGCGAATCCCGGCACGGTACGCGCAAAATTTGCCGGTTCGGTTGGTGAAAATGCGGTTCATGGTTCTGACAGCCCCACCAGCGCGGAGCGCGAACTGAGTCTGTTCTTCTCGAAAGAAGAGATCTGCAATCTTGATTGATTCCCGCTTTCAGCTTGGTGAAAAACTTTTGGTTTCCATCGAGAAACTGATTTTCTCTGGCCCCGGTTTAGCTCGCACTGACCGGGGCGTTGTTTTTGTAGACTTCGCCGCTGTGGGCGACGAACTAGAAGTTGAAATCACGGAAATAAAAAAAAGTTACGCCCGGGCAAAGATTGTCTCTGTCAAAAAACCTTCGCCCGTCAGAACTGAAGCGCCTTGCCCTTATTTTGGAGCGTGCGGAGGCTGTGATTGGCAGCATATTCAGTACCCCGAACAACTAAAATCCAAACAGACTCTTCTGATCGAGCTCTTTACCAAAGAACTTCAGTTTCCTAACGTGGAACCTGTGCGTTCGAGTCCCCAGGAATTTAGTTATCGCAATCGCATCCAGCTGCACATGACACCGCAGGGTCCAAGTTACCGGGCCAAACGAAGCCATGATTTGGTGCCAATTAAAAAATGTTTGATCGCCGAGGAACGAATTAATGAACAGCTTGTGACGCTCAAAGCCAGGGCTGGAGAGCGAATTCAAGTCTCTTTGGACTCAGATGCAGATGAATTTGATTTCTCCCAAGTGAACACTTTGCAAAATCTCGCTGTTAAAGCTGAAGTTTTAACCTGGATCAAGGGTGGCGACTTTCAACGATATCTTGATCTTTATGCGGGTGCCGGAAATTTTACTTTTCCTTTGGCTGAAGTTTTAGGTCAGGCGGTTGGCATCGCTGTGGAGAGTCACCCCATTTCCGTACAGAAAGCTCATACAGAAATCCGTCGTCGAAAATGGTCCTCGAAGAAACTTTCTTTTTTAAGAGCCAGCGTGGATTCCGCCTTGGGTCGATTAATTACAAATTCTAAGACCCTAATTTTTCTCGATCCTCCGCGGGACGGCTGCTCACCCGAGGTTGCACAGAAACTTTCTCAGATCGAATGTTCACAGATGATTTACCTGAGTTGTGATCCAGTAACTTTGGTCAGAGACCTGAAGCAAATTTTAGGAAAAGGGAAATTTCGTCTTGATCGAGTCGTTCCCTTCGACATGTTTCCGCAAACATCCCATTGCGAAGTCCTTGTTTCTCTTTCGAACGTCTTGTAGTCTGAGTCATGCTTAAGGTAACCAGGAGATGGCTAGCTGCATTAGGGATTTTATTGATAACTGGTTGCATGACTGCGGGCACCCGAGATGCGGAGCGTGCAAGTCTGCTTTTGCGATTGGGTACCTCGCAAATTGAAGCCGGAGACTATCCAAAAGCTTTGCGAAGTCTGCTTGAGGCCGAGAAATTAGATCCAGCAAATCCTGGAATCCAAAATAATTTGGGCATGGTTTATTTCTTAAGGGATCGTTTGGACCTGGCCGAAAAACATATCGGCCAGGCCGTCAAACTGGCGCCGAATTTTTCGGATGCCAAAAATAACCTCGGTCGCGTTTATATCGAAAACGGAAAACCAGAAGTTGCCATACCTTTGCTGCAAAACGTACTTCGCGATTTAACTTACGAGCGGCCTTCAAAAGCGACTTTAAATCTAGGTTTGGCCTATTTCAAATTGGGTCGCTTCACCGAGGCTCGCAGCTACTTTAACAAAACTCTTTCTTTTGGCCGCGACAATTGTATGGCTCAGAACTATTTGGGACGTTCTTTTTATGAAACCAAAGAGTACGAGCGTGCGTCGGAAACTTTGGATCTGGCCGTGGGTTTTTGTAAAGTTTTGCAGTTTGATGAGCCTCATTATTACAGCGCTCTTTCTTATTACCAACTGGGCGAAAAGAAAAAAGCAGAATCTCGATTAGAAGAAGTCATGAAAATGTATTCGCAGGGGAAGTATTCAGCGCAGGCTAAAAATTTGCTGGAGACCATCCGTAAATAATACGGAATGGATAATTTATGAGTGATTTGGGCAAAAAATTAAAATCGGTCCGTGAAGAAAAGGGAATTTCTCTTCAAGAGGTCGGCCTTGCCCTAAAAATTAGTCCCCGAATTATTTCGGCGATTGAAACCGGCGAAAAGTCCGGACAGCCAGCTAAAACTTTCTTGCGCGGATTTGTAAAATCTTACGGACATTATTTACGCATGGACACCAAACAGGTTTTGGAAATGTTTGATGCGGAATACATGGTCGAACCCTTGTCCACAAAATCCCTGCTTATTGAGCCTGAAGATTTAACCGCGGCGGCTACGAAAATTGCGACCCCAAAATCCACCGCAAATGAGACGTCGACACGCGCCGCTCCGTTTCCGTCTTTTCCTTGGGGCAAGGCCCTGCTGGCCGCGGTTCTTTTTATTGGTATTGTGGTTTTAGCAAAAGTTGTTCATAAATATCAGCGCGAAAGAGACCTTCCCGCCGATGTGCTTGTTGGCGCTCCAGTGGTTAATGATAGTCTTGGCGAATCCGTTTCTAAAGATTCCCTTCTAACCCCCGTTTTAGATCCAAGCTCCACTTTAGCGGTCGCGGCGCAAGTTGAAGCAACGCCCTCTCCAACTCCAGAACCGGTCGCAACACCGACACCTACACCTAGCCCGACTCCAACATCGACTCCAACTCCTAAGCCGTCACCAAGTCCTTCGCCAACACCTTCTCCCCCTCCGACTTCTCCGCCGGCAGCTGCCATCGCTGCGGGAACCCCATTTGAAGTTTTGGTCGAAGCGGTAAAAACGGTTTCCGTAACTTTTGATTTAGGGAATGGGCAAATTTCTTCCGTGGAAATGAAGCGCGGGGAAGTCCAAGTTATTAAGAGCCGAAATCCAATAACCATCGAAGCGAGCGAAGCGAGCGCTTTGACCATATTTATCAACGGACGAGCCAAAATTAAAACGGGTTCTGAGCCTTTGAAGTTGAGAATCCCAGAGTGACCTTAGAATTTAAATCGATAGGGTTAATTTGGGGACTAAGCCTGGTCTTCAAGCTTTGCTTAAGTTCTTTTGTACCCTTTGCGCCGGACGAAGCTTATTACTGGGTCTGGTCTCATTTTCTAGATTTAAGTTATCTTGATCACCCGGGAATGGTCGCTTGGTTATTTTATTTCGGAAAAGTATTTTACTGGATACCGCACGGTGAGCGTATTCCCGCAATACTCATGGGGCATTTAACAATTTTAGTTTGGTATTTGGTTGGCCGAAAACTATGGGATGAAACTTTAAGCTGGCGCTGGTTGATAACTTACCTGGCAATTCCGTTCCTGGGACTCGGGTCGATTTTGGTAACCCCAGACGTACCGGTTTTGTTTTTTTGGTCCCTGAGCTTTCTGTTTTTATTGAACTGGCTCGAACATCCGAAATTGCAAACCTCACTCTTTTTGGGAACTAGTCTTGGACTTGGGTTTTGTTCCAAATACCATATGGTTCTTTTTGTCTTGGGATTTCTTGTGTATGTGTGGCGAGAGCGACCCCGGCTCACCAAACAACATTGGCAGGGTGCATTTTTAATTGTTCTCGCTGGCTCTATAGCAAGCTCTCCCGTGTTGATTTGGAATTTTAAAAATGATTGGGATTCTTTTCGTTTTCAATTAAATCACGGTTTCGGACGGAGCGTTTGGAAGCCCCATTGGACCGGCGACTACCTGGCAGGACAGATCTTGCTGTTGTCACCGCTTCTTTGGTGGCTTTACTTAAAGTCTTACCGCTTTCATTCTCTTCGTTTATTTTTCTGGATGAGCGCTGTTCCCTGGATCTTTTTTTTCGTCAGTTCGTTTCGCGGGGCCGTTCAGGCGAATTGGCCAATCGTTTCCCTGGCACCCGCTTTATTTTTGGTCATCGCCGCCCATCGCAATTGGAATTTCCTAAAGGGTGTTATTGTTTTTTATTGGTTGGCGGCTGCGGTTGTTGTTTCTTTGTGGGTCTATCCTTGGGCAAAAGAAGCTCCCGACAAACTTACAGAAATACATAGCCTGCGTGACGCTATACCTAAAGTTATGCCTTACCAGCCTCTGTATGGGGGCAGTTATCAAATTGCATCAACACTTTGGTATTATTCGGGCCGCCCTGTTTTTAAGTTGCGTGCAATGAGCCGCGCAGATCAGTTTGATTATTGGGGTGAGTCGCTGCCCAAAGAAAACCCCTTCTTTGTAATGCGAGAGAAGAACGAGCCCTTGCCAGATTGGCTCATTAAACTTAAAGCTCCTCATATGGTAATTTTAGATTTAGGTCGCTACGAACTGGTCAAGGTGAATCAATGATGAGATCTGTCGTCATTGGTACGTTCTTTGTTTTAGTTTTCTTTGTTTACGGCTTCTACGTTTCCCAAAGTGACGTTCAAATTAATCCTTCAGAGATTGAGCAAGACAATCCACCCGGTTACTATGATTACAAAGGTTTGGCGAACGTCCAAACAAATTTGAGCCAAGGTTCTTCCACTCCGACGGAAGTCGCTGACGAAGCTCTAAAAACTGATTTAGATTTTTTAATTCTTACTGACGTCAATCCGCTGGACCAGCGTCAACAACTGAATAGTTACTACGGAAAATTACTCGTGATGTCCGAGGCCGAATATTCATTTCTCGATTCTCGAGTGCTATTTATCTCTGACACCGGCGCACGGAGTTTCGATAGTGTCAGTGACGTTAACTTATTCATGACTGATATCTTATCCCAACCGACAACATTGTCGCGCGATGGCCTGGCCATTCACGCCCATCCCTTTGATCGGGGTGGATCGACGTGGACCGGTCCC
>JAYUPS010000207.1:0-8724 GCA_043759945.1 Bdellovibrio sp. | reverse complement strand
CAAAGAGTGACAAATCCGAAGGTTTTTGAATTCGCAAAGGACGTCGGATTAACTCCGCTTGCGCTCATGGATAAAATCAAAGAATGGCAGCTGCCGGTGAAGTCTCACATGGCCGAACTGACTCCAGAACTTTTGGAGCAAATTCAAGCCAAGATGAAAGAGAAATCTTCTGACGGTGGCGCAAAGAAAACGACAGTAAAGAAAAAAGTTGCCGCACCAAAAGTTGCGACGGCTAAAGTCGCCGCACCTGCAAAAACGGCCGTGCCTAAGCCAACAACTAAAAAAGCAAAGACTGCCGCATCTCCGGTAGTTGAACCTGCCGGGACCGCCGCAAAACCTGCGGGTGGGCTGGTAGTTCGGCGCAAATCTAAAGCGGACGAAGACGCCAAAGCTGCCTTAGAAGCAGCCGAAGCCAAAGCTGCTGCGGATGCTGAAATGGCGGAGCAAGAAGTTGAAGAAGCCCCTCAAGCCAACACGCGTGAAGGAGCCTTGGCTCGTGCTGAAGCCTTGTTTGAAAAAGCACCTGTGGCTGAAGTTGAAGCGGAAGCCGAATTGATTCCTCCTGCACCGGCGCCCCTGAAACAACCCGAAGCAAAAGCAGCTGTGGTCCCAGTGGCACCCGTGGCTGTCGCCGCGATCACGCCGTCCGTTTCTAAAATTGAACCTCGAAGCGATAAAACCCCGTTTGTACCTCGTAAAAAAGAAGTGGCTATCGGAATGTCAGGTGTAACTAGTGATGCGACTCCGGCGATCGGGGCGCGACGTAATATCGTTGGTAAGATGGACCTCTCCCGCATGGGTAATCCGGCGGGACCAAGACCTGCGGGTGGCGGAATGCGCCCGGGACCTGCAATTCGACCTGTCGGAACAGCGGGACCTGGGGGATTTCCAAATCGGGCGAAGGGCAACCTCCGTACCGGATTTATTCAGCAGGCCTCGGAAGCTCCGGCTTTCCCGACGACCGACGACAGCCGTCGTTTTGATAAAAAACGGCCAAAAATTGCAGCGGCGGGAACCGAACCTTCGGCCAAAGAACTCGAAGCTCAACCTCCTGCATTTAGTGCTTCGGACTTCCGGAAGCGGGAAATGGTTTTTCAACCTAAGAAGAAAAAAGGTTCTTTGACCCGAGCTGCCATGCAAACCACCAAGACCACTCCGGCCGCGCACAAACGCGTCGTTAAAGTCGACGGCACCATGAAAGTGGGCGAGCTCGGTGAAGTGATGGGAATAAAGGCTTCGGCTTTGGTAAAAATATTAATGAAAAGCGGAGTGATGGCCACCATCAATACCGACTTGGATTTTGATACGATTGCGTTAACGGTGCCCGAATTTGGTTTTGAAGCCCAGAGCGTTTTCAAATCCGCCGATGATGTGGTTGTTGAAACAGCCTACGGCGATTTGACGGCGGAAAAAGTAATTCGTCCTCCGGTCGTAACCATTATGGGTCACGTCGATCACGGAAAAACTTCGCTTTTGGATGCCATTCGAAGTGCCAATGTGGTGGCGGGCGAAGCCGGCGGAATCACCCAGCATATTGGGGCTTATCAGGTCACTTTGGATGACGGTTATAAAATTACATTCTTGGATACTCCCGGCCACGAAGCGTTCACCCAAATGCGCGCCCGTGGCGCCAACGTGACGGATATTGCAATCATCGTGGTGAGTGCGGATGACGGAGTGATGCCGCAAACGGCGGAAGCAATCAATCACGCGAAAGCGGCGAACGTGCCGATGATCGTTGCGATTAATAAGATCGATAAGCCAGGGGCCAATCCAGAAAAAATTAAACAACAACTGACCGAGTACGAAGTCGTTCCTGAAGAATGGGGCGGTACGACGATTTTCTGCAACGTTTCGGCGTTGAAGAAAACTGGTCTGAAGGAAATGCTCGAGCAGATTCGCTTGCTCGCCGAAGTCGGTGAGCTCAAAGCCAATCCGGCAAGGTCTGCACGGGGAACCGTGATTGAATCCAAAGTCGAAAAGGGTCGCGGGCCCGTGGCGACCGTATTGGTTCAAGACGGAACTTTGAAAGTCGGACAAGACATTGTGGCGGGCTGGATTGTGGGACGGGTTAAATCTCTGACCAACGATCGCGGCGAACGCCTGGAAGAAGCCGGACCGGGTATGCCCGTCGTGGTGCTTGGATTGTCTGGAATTCCGCAGGCCGGGGACAAATTTGACTCGGTTGTCGACGAAAAAGCGGCCGCTGAAATTGCGCAAATCCGCCGTGAGGATTTTGAGAAATCAAAACGTCCAACGGGAAAAGCGACCTTGGAAGAAATTTTCGCAAAATCTAAACAGGGTGATTTAAAAACGCTGCCGGTGATTTTGAAAGCCGACGTGGCGGGATCTTTGGAAGCCTTGCACGGAATGTTCGCTAAACTATCCACTCCAGATGTGTTGGTTAAGATCATTCACTCGGCCGTTGGCGGAATCAACGAGAACGACGTTCTGTTGGCTGCGACCTCGGGTGGAATGGTGATCGGATTTAACGTGCGTCCTGATGGAAACGCCTCGCAAGAGGGCAAGAGCCGCGGCATCGAAATCCGAACTTACAGCATTGTTTACGAACTTATCGATGATATGAAAAAAGCCATGACCGGAATGTTAACTCCCGATGTGGTCGAGAAAGTTTTGGGACGTGCCGAAGTTCGCAACGTGTTCACGGTCCCTAAGGCCGGAACCATCGCGGGTTGTTTTATCGCCGACGGGAAAATCCAACGATCCAATATGGCTCGTTTGGTGCGGGATGGAAAAATCGTGTACGAAGGAAAGATTTCTTCCCTCAAGCGATTCAAAGACGATGCGCGTGAAGTTGCTACGGGCTTTGAGTGCGGTATCGGGATCGAGAACTTCAATGACGTTAAAGTTGGCGATGTGATCGAGGCCTTTGTTAAAGAAGAAGTCGCCCGCACTTTGGATGGCAAAGAGGCTAGCGTTTAAACATGAGACCAAAGACCGAAAAAAAACCCGGGGACGGACGCCGAACTCAACGTGTGGAAAAAGAGCTGCAAGTTCTTGTCGCTAATTTTCTAGCAAGTTCCTACAAAGGCGAAATCCCGGGGCTTTTGACGGTCACTCAAGTCAAAGTTCCCGGCAACTTTCGCACCGCAGAGGTCTTTGTGAGCGTGCTCAACGGGACAAAAATAGAAAATGATCAGGCCATAAAAGTTTTAGAAAAACGAAAAGGTGAAATTCAAACTTACATTCACCGTAAGCTTCCCATGAAGCACACTCCAGTGCTTCGCTTTCACGTGGACATGGGCATGGAACAGTCGCTCCGAATTGACAGTTTGTTGAAAGAGATCGATCTCAAGCGCAAATGAATAAAGAACCGGCCATCCCCAATTTGCACGGGCTTTTGTTAATCAACAAACCCCGCGGATGGACCAGCCATGACATGGTTTACTTTCTGCGAAAGCGTTTGCATATTTCTTCGGTCGGTCACTGCGGAACTTTGGATCCCGAAGCCGAAGGATTGTTAGTTATGCTCTTGGGTGAAGCGACCAAGCTCAGCCAGTATCTTTTAGAAAAAGACAAAAGCTACGAATTGGAAGCCAAGTTTGGGCTAGAAACGGCGAGTGCCGATTTGGACGGGCAGGTTCTGCGCGACGAAGTTGTGAGCCTGAAGGCGGAGCAGATATCGATGGCCGTGGAAAAGCTCCAGGGTCCGATGGAACTGAGGGTTCCCAAATTTTCGGCGATCAAGGTTAAGGGCGAAAAACTTTACGACAAAGCCCGCCGGGGTGAAGACTTTGAGCCGCCAATGAAAGCCATGAATTTTTACGATGTTCAGATCAAAGATATGACCTCCTGCACTGTGAGCGCTGACTTAAGCTGCTCCAAAGGCAGTTACATCCGATCTTGGGTGTCGGAACTGGGCCAAATATTAGGCACCGGAGCGACCCTAACCCGGCTCATTCGAACTGCTTCGATGCCCTATCAATTGTCTCAGGCCACGACTCCCGAGCTTTTGGAAGCGGCCGCGGGAGTGGGAACTTTGCCCGAGAAAGGGTTTGTTCCCCTTTCACAAGCTCTGGTGGGTTGGAAAACTTACCGGGTCAGTGAACAGTCTGAGAAGCTGCTCAAGAATGGTCAGATCTCGGGTGATTTAAAGGCCCAATTGATTCGAAGTTTTCGGCCGGGAGAAGACGCCGGAGCGCAAGTTGTCGGCTCTCAGGATGAAATGCTTGCGATCCTGGGTTTGGAGCCGGGGCGGGGCTTTGTGATCCGACGGGTTTTCCGTTATTAGGGTTTACTCGTTGCCTTAAGGCGACCTATTTTGTAGAACGACAGAGTTTTAGTAACGTTTAGCAAACCTCTGATTTCTCTGGGATCGACAGCCATGACGATTCACGGGGTATCGGCGGAACCCTCAACCGACGAAAGAAGGCTTTAATGGCAGTCACGAAACAGCAAAAAGAAAACATCGTTAAGAAATTTCGCAAAAGCGAACTCGACACCGGATCTTCCGAAGTCCAGGTCGCACTTCTGACGAATCGAATTACGGAAATGTCGACCCACTTTGCGGTTCACAAAAAAGACGTGCACGGCGTGCGCGGTCTGATGCGCGCGGTAAACCGTCGCCGTAAGCTTTTGGACTACCTGAAGCGCACGGACGTTAAACGATACGAAACCGTCATCAAAGAACTCCAGATCCGAAAATAATTTTTCGAAAAAAAGGCTAGGGAAACTTAGCCTTTTTTATTTCCATCGCCCTATAATCAACAAAACGAAATCTTAAGAAAAAAGTAAGTAATTAAATAAAGAGGACAGAGGAAACAATATCATGAAGACTACGGTAACTACTTCTATCGGCGGCCGCCAGATCACCATCGAAACAGGTCGCATGGCTAAACAAGCGGACGGATCAACACTGGTCACTTGTGGGAATAACATTGTTCTAGTGACGGCAGTTTCGAGCAAAAAAGAATCTCCGCTCGATTTCTTCCCTTTGACAGTTGAATACCAAGAAAAATTCTACGCCACCGGAAAAATTCCTGGTGGATATTTCAAACGAGAAGGTCGTCCCACGACAGAAGCAACTTTGACCGCGCGTTTGATCGATCGTCCCTTGCGTCCTTCTTTTCCAGAGGGGTACCGTTTTGAAACACAAGTGGTGGCGACGGTTTTAAGTTCTGATGGAGCCTTTCCTATTTCTATTTTAGCGTCCTTGGGTGCTTCGGCTTCCTTGCATATCAGTGACATTCCTTTCAACGGTCCGACGGCTGCAATCATGGTGGGACGCGTGGATGGTCAACTGGTTGCCAATCCAACTCCGCAACAGCTCGAAAAGTCTGATCTTGAAATTATCGTTGCGGGAACCCGCAACGGAATTTTGATGGTCGAGGGCGAAGCAAATTTAATCTCGGAAGCTGACGCCATGGCGGCCCTGCGCTTCGGTCACCAATCGTTAATTCCGCTTCTCAACGCGCAAGATGAACTGCGCGAAAAAGCGGGATCTCCGGCAAAGCGAACATTCACACCGAAAGTAATCGACGCTGGACTTCGTTCGGAAGTTGAAGCTTTCTTAAAGCCAAAAATCAAAGCGGCCTTTGCCATTAAAGAAAAACAGGAGCGTTACGCTGCTGCTGATCTTGCCTTGAAAGAAGCTGCGAGCAAATGGGTCGACACTCAGACTGATGCGGCATTGAAAATTCAGCGCGGAAAAGAAATGAACGTTTTGATGGAAGACGTGAAGTACCAAGCTGCCCGCACGATGATTTTGGACCAACAAGTGCGTTTGGATGGCCGAGACACCAAAACGGTTCGTCAAATTTCAAATGAAGTTGGAATTTTGCCTCGCGCGCACGGGTCGGGTCTATTTACTCGGGGCGAGACCCAGGTTTTAGGAACGGTCACTTTGGGTACGGGCGACGATGAACAAATGATCGACGCTCTTCAGGGCACTTATAAGAAAAAATTCCTGCTTCATTACAACTTTCCTCCTTTCTGCGTGGGTGAAGTTGGCCGTATGGGCGGCCAAGGTCGCCGCGAATTGGGTCACGGAAACTTGGCGGAACGTTCACTCAAAGTGGCGATCCCGGATTTTGATAAGTTTCCTTACACCATCCGAATTGTTTCGGAGGTCTTGGAAAGCAATGGATCCTCGTCGATGGGAACGGTTTGTTCGGGAACCTTGGCGTTACTTGATGCCGGCGTTCCGGTGAAGGCCAACGTTGCGGGAATCGCGATGGGCTTAATTAAAGAGGGCGATAAATTTGCGGTCTTGACCGATATCTTGGGTGACGAAGATCACTTGGGAGACATGGATTTCAAAGTTGCGGGAACTTCAACCGGAATTTCGGCCCTGCAAATGGACATTAAAATCGACAGCGTTAACTTTCAGGTGATGGAACAGGCTTTGAACCAAGCCCGCGACGGACGCTTGCATATCTTAAACGAGATGGAAAAAGTAATCCGCGTTCCGCGCGGTCAAATTTCTGAGTTCGCACCCCGAATTGAAACCATTAAAATTCATCCCGATAAAATCAGAGAAGTTATCGGGGCCGGCGGTAAGGTTATCCGCGGAATCACGGAAGCGACGGGCGTAAAAATTGAAATTGAAGACGACGGACGTATCCACGTGGCCTCGGCGGATCCGGAAGCAGCAAAACGCGCCATCCAGATGATCATGGACATCGTGGCCGAAGCCGAAGTTGGCAAAACATACAAAGGCAAAGTCGTCAAAATCATGGATTTTGGAGCCTTCATCGAAATCATGCCGGGCACCCAAGGTCTTCTGCACATTTCTGAAATTACCCACGAACGTCTCCGTCAGGTGACCGATGCGGTGAACGAAGGTGATGAGTTTGACGTTAAGGTTATGGACATTGACCGAGCGGGACGTGTGAAGCTGTCACGCAAAGCGCTGCTCCCTAATGCGAACAGTGGTCAGTAGATTTAATAAAACCAAGCTATCCAATGGCCTGAGGGTCGTGAGTGAACATCACCCTCACGCCCGGTCCATTTCTTTGGGACTGTGGGTTCTGACCGGAACGCGCGATGAGCCCCAAGGGCAAGAGGGCATCACGCATTTCTTGGAGCACCTGGTTTTTAAAGGCACCAAAAAAAGAAGTTCTTATGAAATCGTGCGCTGCCTGGAAGAGCTCGGTGGGGAACTCAATGCGTTCACCACCCGTGAATACACCTGCTTTCATGCGACCGTCTTACAGCAAGACTGGAAAGTCGCCCTCGATGTTTTGAGTGATTTAGCTTCCGGCATGGAAATCTCGAAAGTCGATTTTGATCTTGAGCGTTCCGTTGTCCAGCAAGAAATTATGATGTCCGAAGACGAACACGAAGAGCTGGCTTACGATATTTTTCTGAAGAAATTTGTCGGTCGCCACTCCCTGGGTCGGTCCATATTGGGCACCCACCAGTCTCTGGATGGCATCAAAGCAAAACACGTTAAAGATTATTACAACACCCGGTACACCGGTAAAAACATTATCATCAGTGCCGCAGGGTTTGTGGATCATTCCGCGCTCGAGAAAGAAGTTTCTAAGGTTTGGAACCGCCGCAAAGGCAGCGACAACGACTGGTTGAAGTCTCGAACTCCCGCAAAAGCGCAAGGTTTTATCGAAGCCGTCGATAAACCGTCCGAGCAACTTCATTTTCTTCTGGGTTTTGATTCTGCGAGCTTTAATAGTCCGCTCCGGTTCGAGAGTTATTTTTTAAATTCTGTCTTGGGCGGTGGAATGACTTCTAAACTTTACCAGCGAGTGCGCGAAAAAAAGGGTCTGGTTTATACCATTTACAGTGCGCTCAATTCTTTTATGGATTTTGGAATGTTGAACGTGGCCTCGAGCCAGACTCCCGACAAAGTCGAAGCGGTTATGAAAAACACCTTTCAAGTTTTGCGCAGTTTGCAGAAGCACGGCATTTCCGAGGGCGACCTGAAACTCACCCGCCGGCAGATCGAAGGCGGTTTAATTTTAGGATCCGAGGACGTCGACAACCGCATGAATTCGCTCGCGGTTAACGAGATGGTGTTTGGTGAGTACCGACCCGTTGATCTTGTGATCGAGGAAGTGCGCCGCGTGACGCGCAAATCTGTTAAGAAGTATGTCGATGAGTTCCTGAACTTTGATCAGATGGGTGTCCTATTTTTGGGTGCCAACGCGGAAAAAACTCGCGATTGGTACACCAAGTTTCGTAAAACGATTTAATTTAGTTGATGAGTTAGTCAAAGGGAGCTGCCATGCAAAACGTGCCCGTGAAAGTAAAAAAATTATCGCATTTCAAAGGCGAGCTTCCCGCCTACCATTCCTTGGGCGCCAGCGGCTTTGATGTGCGGGCCCAGCTCGAAAAAAGTTTGATTTTGAAGCCCCAGGAACGAACTTTGATTCCCACCGCACTCAGCTTTGAAATTCCTTTGGGATTTGAGATTCAAGCCAGGCCACGAAGTGGTTTGGCAATCAAGCAGGGTCTCAGTCTGGTCAATACGCCGGGGACCATCGATGCCGATTACCGTGGCGAGGTCAAAGTTATCGTAATCAATCTGGGAACGGAAAATATCGAAATTAAAGATCAGGACCGCATCGCCCAGCTTGTGATTGCACCGGTTTACCAGGCTCAGTTTGAAGTCGTTACGGAGCTGTCAAATACGCTCCGCGGTGTTGGCGGCTTCGGCTCCACCGGAGTCAGCGTCTAAGAATTTACTGAGTGGATTTACTGTGCTGTTTTATTGACCTAAGATAACTTCCGGGGCGTCCATCCGAC
>JAYUPS010000206.1:0-28333 GCA_043759945.1 Bdellovibrio sp. | reverse complement strand
GAAGTCGGCGCCCACGAAACAGATTTCAAAAGACCTTATTATGAAACAAAAGGTGGATTTTATGCGACCGAGATTACCTATTTTCAAGCTTATGCAACGGGACGTATTTCCTACTATTTAGGGGCGACCCTTAACGACTATTCCCATACGGCGAACAGAGCGAGCCCTTTATTTCGGCGCAACCAGACTCTTAATTATTTAGTTGGATTTACGTATGTTCTTGGAGAGTCGGAGCGCCGCTCTGTGCCTGCAGATAAGGGTGACGGACTTTTCGAAAAACTTTATCGTCGTGCAAACAGCGCTCTGTAAATGTTGATTAAAACCCCACCCGTTTTGAACGAATGTGGCGCAATTCCAAAGCACCCCGGTGAAAATCAAATCAAAGCGATTTGAATTTGGCATTTCGGTTGCAACTACCAACTGCGGGAGCTTTAGTGATTGGACAAAATTAAACGGAGTTATGTTAGACCTGTCTTCACCGACTTGTCGATTTCAGAAAACCGTTGTGTTGTGAAAATGATCTAAGACTTCCATTATTATAGGGGTTTCTGACGATGTCAGTAACCCCTATATCTTTTGGAGAGCCTGACAAATCGATTAAACGTAAGTAAATGTCATCGGAATCTGCATTTCTGCACTCAGACTTCTGTGCACGGGACAATGTTTCGCAGTTTCCTCAAGCTTCTTGCGATGCGCTTCAGAAATGTCAGCCGACAAGGTAATTGCGACCTGAAGTGCCTGGATACGACGAGGTTTCTCTCCCATTACTTTTTCTACGACAGCCTTGGCCTGCTGGAAATTGATTCCATCTCTTTCTGCAACGATCGCCATGGTCGTTAGAATACAACTGCCCAGAGCCACACCGACCATATCCGTGGGTGAAAATGTTTCCCCCTTTCCTTGATTGTCTTTGGGCGCATCGGTAGAAATTTTGCTCCCCGAAGGTTCGTGCGTTACTTCGCAGTGCTTTTGTCCCTGATAAATTGAAATTGTCTTAACCATGTCCAGACTCCCTATGAAAAACACGCCTGATTGGCGCGGTGCTTGTTGTCTTAAGCTAGTAATTTAATTTCAATGTTGTTAAAAGGGAAGTCTATGAAGATCGACAATAACATTCGTATCGACCGAGACCTTGAGCCACTGGTTTCCGGTTTCATGGAACGTCGCATGGCAGAACTGAGTCTGATGGTTCAGCTGTATTCTGAGAAAAACTTCGAAGAATTTAAAAAGCTGGGGCACAAATTAAAAGGTTCTTGTTTAAATTATGGCTTCGGGTCGCTCGGCAAGCTGGCGGCTCAGATGGAGGAAGCGGCGGAATCTGAAAATGAGCAAGAACTTGGACAAATCATCGAAATGATCAAAAATCATATCAACAACGTACAAATTACTTATATAGATTCAGATCCCGAACAATCTTAGTTCGCTCCCGAAAAACAGTATCCCAATCCGTAAACGGTTTCGATATGGTTGGAATTCGTTCCCATTTTTTTACGTAAAGAATTAACGTGAGTGTCGATGCTACGGCCAACATGAACGTCTGCGCCCCAAATTACTTTTCCCAACTTTTCGCGGCTCACAACGCCAGGGCTTTCACTCACGATCGTGTACAAAAGTTTAAACTCCAAAGGAGTTAATTCTAAATTTCTATTTTCTTTCATCAGGAAAGCCCGCTGAAGTGGAACTTCAAATTTTAAATTGCCCCTTATAAATCTTCGTCCACCCGCTGCAGACTTAATTTTTTGCAAACGAGTGCTCACGCGAAGTTTGAATTCTTCACGATCAAATGGTTTCACGATGTAGTCTTCGGCCCCAAGGTCAAAGCCCTTGGTTTTAGCTTCGATGTCGCTTTTGCCGGTCAGAAAAATAATGGGCGTGTCTTTGCTTGAATCCAACTCGTGAAGTTTTTTTGTTAGATCAAATCCGTCGCCGTCTTCCAGACCAACATCCATCAGTATCAAATCATAGGTGACTTCGCTGATTAACTTCAGCGTTCCTGAAATCGAGGAAGCGACATCGATATCCGCAATATCTTTTAAAACGCTACGAACAATTTCTTGGATGTCGACTGAGTCATCAACTAAAAGTATTTTATTTGTCAAAATTTTCCCCTTTGAAAACGGATGATTACTTGGGCCCGCACGAACCTAAGCTCGGATCGAACAGCTCGTCAATGCGTCGGGGTTAAGGGCGAGTGAATTGACTGTTAAGAAATCTTCAACACTTCGGCAACGAGTCCTTTTTCTTGTAGAAACGCGGGGTTAAAGATTCGGCTCTGGTATCGTTGTGCTGAATCGCAGAGCACAGTAACGACCCGAAGGCCTTTTCCTTGGTTTTCTTTGGCCCATTGATAGGCAGCGTAAACGTTTAAGGCCGCGGATGTTCCCACCAAGAGCCCTTCGTGCTTCGCCAAATAATAAAGTGTCGACAGCATTTCCTGATCGGTCACCTGAACAGCTTCATCGACAATTGCCGTTTTGAAATTTTCAGTCAGACGCATAATTCCGATTCCTTCGGTGATGGTACTTCCGGTCGCGGCCAGTGTTCCGGTTTTAAAATAGGAATACATTCCGGACCCGAAAGGATCGGCCAATCGAATATGAACCTTGGGATTTTTAGATTTTAAAAATTTTGAAACACCGGCAATTGTTCCCCCGGTCCCCACCGCCGCAACAAAGGCATCAATCTTTCCCGAAGTCTGTTCCCAAATTTCGGGCCCCGTGGTTTTAAAATGCATCAGGTAGTTCGCTGGATTTTCAAACTGATTTGCCCAAAAGCTGCCGGGCCGTTCTTCGGAAATTTTTCGGGCGGTGTGATAAAAATGATTTGGATTTGTAAACGGACACGGCTCGACCCTAATTAACTCGACCCCCAGGGCCTCAAGCGTTTGATACTTTTCGGCGGCTTGATTGTTGGGCATCACGATCGTGCATTTGTAACCCTTCTGATTGGCAATCGTCGCAAGCCCAATACCCGTATTGCCGGCCGTTCCCTCGACAATTCGATCGCCCTTTTTTAGCTTTCCGTCTTTTTCTGCCTGCTCGATGATTCCCAGGGCGGCGCGATCTTTTACGCTTCCGCCGGGATTTAAAAATTCGGCCTTACCAAAAATTTCGCAGCCGGTGATCTCGGATAGGGATTCAATTTTAATCAGTGGCGTTTGACCGACGATCGAAGAAGTATTTCCAACAAGCATTTATAAACCGCCGACGTTAGTAAGGTAACTACCACCCTCCAGAGGAGACTCTAAGTCTTTAAGAATCTCTAACCAAGTTACGTTATCCCCATTGGGATTAAGCATATGCGCCGTGAACATCGTTAGAAGATCGTGGCTGGTTTCAAAATAACTCGACAGTCCGTTGGTCACAACATCTATTGTGGCGCGTGTTTTTTGAAGACGGAAATAATCCAAGTAATACGAATAACTGGAGCAACTTTCGAAAAAGAATATCTGCCGTTTTCCAGCCGGGAACTTAAATGCTCCGGCCTTGGATTCTAAATAAGGAATATCTAAATTTGAACCCAAGCCGGAATGCCCGGTGTAGACGACGACGTCCCCGTTTTCGACGGCTTCTTTAAAGAATTTTGCAAAGTAGACATTTCGGCTTTGCGCATCAGACTCTACCAGGGCATGACGAATCTCAACGTCAACAGTTTTGCCATTCTTTAGACTTAATGATCCTGTGAAAATTGTCAGAGGCCAGGTTGTATTTTCACGCAAAGTTTTCTCAGTGAAGCCCATTTTCCTTAAAAACGCATTGTAATCGTGAAATCCGCGAACCCCATCGTCTTTAGGGTCTCGTGAAGACTCGTAATAACCGTGAATGACATAAATTGAAAAGACAGAGCCGTTGCCATTGCCAGCTCGTAAAAGATCCAGTCTTGGAGAAGTCTTGTTGCTGACGATCGGACCCGGTTTGACCTGAATCTGAACGGGGGTCGCAGCAGGTGCCAGATACAAATACTCGCACCCCTTCCGAAAGGGATTGTAGAAGTACCAGAAGTCAGAGACCGAACTGTAATGGGAATCCGTGCATTTCTGGTCGTAAAAATTGAGCGGCTCCCGAGGCAAAGCTAAAAACAGTGATCCACGCTTCAATAGCTTTTGAGCAACCTGTTTATGAAAAAGGAAAGTTCCCGAGCTCGAATAACGGACTTCGATTTTACCGTCTGCTGGCGTCGTCGACAGAATTTGAATATTCATGTTTTTCTTCGGCGCGCCCAAGCCACCGACTTTGTCAGGATCAAGTCCGAAAGATTGAATATATTCTGCAGACGAAAAGATTCCAAAAACATGGCTGGCCTGTATTCCGGCAATTTCTGCAGGAGTTAGATTCTCGAATTTTTCCATCAAGAAGCTCGACTGAAACGAAAATGCAACTTCCATCGCCGACGGTGCCAAAACCTGAGCTTTAACGGGGGCAATTATAAATAACAAAAACAGTGCCGAAAACATGTCGAAAGATCTAGCAGTGTTTATTGAGATTTCAATCTGGAACTGGCTCGGGAACGTAAATGCTCAGAGCCTTGCTTAAGACGGAAATTTTTACCGGCGTTTTGGTTTTAAGGTCGCCGTCGACGTCCACGTGCATCGGCCGCTTTGTGGCAATCTCGATGGATTTGCCCTGGAAGGGGGTTACGTCCTGGGCCGGACTGTATCGACCCATGAGAAGCGAGGGAATTAACCCGAAAAGGTGCCAAACTTTTTTAATTTCGGTACTTAACCCATGTAAAATTTGATCCGTCAGACCGGCGTCCTCGTGAATAACAAGTCCCGAGCCGTAGTTGCGTCCGTTACAGATCGAGATCTGCAGGGTGCGAACCGTTTGAGTCTGGCCATCGCAGGTGATGTGAGCCCGGAAGGGTCTCATGCGAAGTCCAACTTTGAAGGCCATCCAAATAAAAGCAAACACGCCCCAAAACTTTTTGTTTTCTCCCTGCGTGAGCCGATTGACCTGAGTACTGAGCCCCAAACCAATGACGTTCATGAATGGAATATCGTTGATAAGACCAACATCAACTTTCTTCACGCGTCCTTTCTCCAAAAGCTCGATCGCCAAAAGGGGGTCCGTCGGTATATTTAATGTGCGCGCCAGGTTATTCGCGGTGCCCATGGGCAAGACCAAAAGTGGTAATTCAAAATCAATTAGACCTTGAAGGGCATGATTTACAGATCCATCGCCACCACCAACGATAACGACGGCGGCCTCTTTTGAGTGCTTTCGGATTAAATCGACACAATCATCTCGTTCGGGATCGTAATCGGGATTTAAAATATGAAACTGCCTGTCTGACAGCCACTTGGTAAGTGCCTCGGAAGATTTGGAACCTTGCCGTGACCTGGGATTGACGAACATCAAGATTTTTTTCATAACTAGTTCATGATGCGGATATTGCACATTTCAGACCTGCATTTTGGACGGGTCGATCCTTCCGCGATCGAGTGTCTCGAGCAATTTCTGGCCCGGCAAGATAAAAGCATAGATCTTATTATTGCCACGGGCGACTGGACGCAAAGGGCTCGCCGGCATGAGTTTCAAGCCGCCGCCGAGTTCATCAAGCGTTTGCCGGCGCCGGTTTTATCGGTTCCCGGAAACCATGACATCCCTTTGTACAATGTGGTCCGCAGGTTCGCGGGCCCTTTGGACCGCTATGAAAAATACATTGGTCCAATTTCTCTTAAATATTTCGAGAACGATTCCTTGGTCGTGGTGGGACTAACGACGCCCCACAAACTACGAACTGTCGAGGGGAAAATATCGGGACAAGAACTGCTTCGGGTCTCGGAAATTTTTAAAAAATCTGGAACCCACAAAATCAAAATACTGGCCTGTCATCATCCGATTTTTAATTCTAGAAAAGAGCCAAAGTTAAAGCCTGAGCTTCGCGTGGAAAGTTTGTTGGCCCTAAATCCCGACGTCATTCTGAGTGGCCACTTTCACTTAAATTCTTTGGAACAGATGACGACCAAAGACGGTCACCCCGTTGTCCACTTGTCTGCAGGCAGCGCTATATCCAGTCGATTGAGGGGTGAAGCAAATAGCTTTAACATGATCGAAATCAAAGATCTTTGTATGGATATTGTTAATTTTTCTTTAGATTCCAATAACTTTATTGAACTTAAGCGCGCCCAAATTAAGCTATTCTTTCCGTCTTAGTTTTTCGGTATTAAACGTCCGATTAGGCCTTCGTCGGTTGAGAAATATAAAAATTCATCGGGCCCTTGGCGCACGTGACGAAATCGCCATTTTTTATCCTTGAGCAACTCTTCTTGAGCAATAACTTTTTGGTTTTCAATAACTAGCCTTCGCAAATGGGTGGAACTTAGATTTGCTAAAAAAAGATTTCCCGTCCACTTTGGAAAAGCTGATCCCGTATAAAAACCGATCCCGGATGGCGATATGGACGGCACCCAGTAACTTATCGGCTGCTCCATACCCGCTTTTTCGGTACCCTCACCTATTGAAGGGCCCCAGTACTCTTTCCCGTAGGTAATTACCGGCCAACCGTAATTTCGACCTGGTTGAACTAAATTAATCTCGTCACCACCTCGGGGGCCATACTCAGCTTCCCAAAGTTCATTCGTTTTAACATTCCAAACCAAGCCCTGGGGATTCCGGTGACCGTAAGACCAAATCTCGGGACGCGCTCCAGCGGTTTTCACAAAAGGATTGTCCTGCGGCACAGAACCGTCTTCATTCAGACGCATGATCTTTCCGTTGTTGAACTCGAGCTTTTGAGCGCGATGCCGATCGTCCCGATCCCCCATGCCGAAGAAAACGTGACCCGCGTTATCAAAATCAATGCGCGAACCAAAATGCACTTCTTTGCCAGTGGGCTCATGACCGCTAAATATTTTCTTGATGTTTGTCAGTCGCGCACCGTCGTAAACTGCCATGGCTACGACCGTGGTGGCTTTATCTCCAACAGACTCCGCGTAAGAAAAATAAATTTTGTTTTTGTTTCGAACACGAACGTCGAGAAGACCCCCTTGCCCCTGGGCATTAACCGCCGGAGTGCCCGAAATATTTTCTACTTTTTTAGATTTTATAGTTAATTTTTTGAGCAGACCACCCCGTTCGGTAAACAACATGGTGTCCGCATCGATAAAATCAAAACCCCAGACAACGTCTTTCCCCTGATAGAGCACCTGAACATCAAATTTTTCGCTCGGTTGGGCGAACGCTAAAAGCGGTGCCATCAAAAACAGTAAAAACTTTATCATTTATTTCTCCGATATTTTTTTGAGCTCATCTGCACGACCCCGAAAACTTTTTACCAGGTTTGCGCGTTGTTTGTCGTCAAGAGATCCTAAGACTTTTTTGATCCAAACACGAAATTTTTGAAGAGACTCGTTGCGAGACTTTTTATAATCTGCGGTCTGCAGCGAATCCCAATCCACAAAATATTTATGAACGAACTCTTTTCGTTGCGCGGGGTCTTGGCGAACCAACTTGAACTTCTCAAACATTGCTTTGCGGCTTTCCATTTGCAAAACCGCCGGGAAAGGGTCGTTTTTGATCGAATCTTCAATTTCCTTAAGCTGTTCAGGTCTTAAGATTTCCACGGTTTCGTCAACGAATCGTTCTACATTTTTTCGCGCTTTTTTGATTTGCTCGACCTGGTCTTTGGCAGCCTTCAGGTCCTTGTCATGCTTTCTTAAGAATTCTTTGTCGAACATTTTGAAATCAGTTTTGATTTGGTCATTGATCATATTCTGCGCCATGGGTTCAAAGCGAGCCATCGATTGCATCAAGGTTTTGTGAATTTCATCGAAAAAATTATCGGCCTTCGCATCGGTCATTTCTTTTTTCTCAACCAAATCTGCAAAGCCTGTCAGCTGTGTCGCAAAAATGGGAAAATCCACTTTTTGGACTTCTTTCAGAGCTAAATTGAACTCGGACCGAGCCTTGTCGTCTTGCTCTGATGTCAGTTCAAAATAGTCTGTGACCGAAGACATCACAAAAGTGTCGGCCCACTTCATAGCAAAATCGAGCCGAGAGCAGCTGACTGAAAAAAGGAAGAAAAAAAACAACATTAGTGGGATTACACATCTCTTCACCATTTGCTTGTTTTACCGCATTGTCGTAAATTATCTAAATGATTAAAAAAATAATTCACAGTCCAAATTTGGGTCTTTTGATATTTCGTCTGTTCATTGGCTTGAGCATGGCTTTCGCGCATGGTTTTAGCAAAGTGCCGCCCTCGGAACAGCTCGTTGGAGGCATTGCGGCTTTGGGTTTTCCAGCACCTTTGTTTTTTGCTTGGTGTGCGGGTTTAAGCGAGTTTGTGGGTGGTCTACTGATCGCGCTCGGTATCTTTACCCAAGGAGCGGCTGCCGTGTTGGGATTTACAATGCTTGTGGCCTTTGCGGGCGTGCATGCTGCCGATCCTTATCAGGTCAAAGAGATAGCGCTTCTTTATTTCTTCTCGTGTGTCTTGTTGGTTTTTGTCGGCCCCGGCAACTTAGCGCTCGGAAGATTTTTTCACTCTAAAAAGTAAAAACAATTGCCAGATTCCGCGGTCAAAGAGCATTTTCTTCAGGGAGACTTTTGCTAATGTTCCGCCCGACGGGCGCGCGTGTGCGAAACATACCAACCCAGTCGCTGATTTGAAGTGGGTCCGGCAATGCCCGCTTTACGAAATCCATCGATTTCTGAGAAACCGGCAGTTCGTTTTTATAGAGACGCTTTAGAAAAGCAAGCTGCTGTAAAGCCGATATTTTCGGTGTTGCCCCCTGATCCTGGGTCATCAAGGAAAGGGCGACCTGAAAGGTCTCGCCAGGCAAGGTCTCCAGTCGACAGCGGTCCTGGTTTCGGCCAGTTCTTTCGGAAAATCAGGTTTTGCCACCTGGGAGGTTTTACAACCGACCGAAAACAGGAACATCACGAATGACAAACGTATTTTCATCCTGCATTCAGTAACATCTTAAAACGGAGGATGGAAATGGGAGTTTTGGGGATTTTTTTAGCCCTGGGCGCGCTGATTTATTTAGCCTATCGCGGTATCAATGTTCTGTTTTTGGCTCCGATTATGGCTATTCTTGCCTGTCTCTTTCATCCGGGGACGCCCTTGTTTGCAACCTACACGCAGATCTTTATGCCAGCGCTGGGAAATTACCTTTTACAATACTTCCCGATTTTTATTTTGGGCTCAATTTTTGGCAAGGTCATGAATGATTCCGGCGCGGCCCTGGCGATTGCTAATTTTATCACTCAAAAATTGGGACCCGCGCACGCGATTCTGTCTGTGGTTCTTTCTTGCGCTCTGCTGACCTATGGCGGAGTTTCTTTATTCGTTGTGGCTTTTACAATTTATCCGATCGCCCTTAAATTGTTTCAGCAAGCTGACATTCCCCGGCGCCTGATCCCGGCCGCCATTGCTTTGGGTTCCTTTACTTTTACGATGACCGCACTTCCGGGTACGCCGGCGATTCAAAATGCGATTCCGATGCCGATCTTTGGAACAACCGCATTTGCCGCTCCTTTTCTTGGAATCGTGGCCGCGGTGGTCATGTTTGTCTTTGGGATGTATTGGCTTTTACGGCGTGAAAAACAATTGAGACTACAAGGTGAAAGATTCATTCCCGCCGAGGGTGCCGCGGTCGCGGAACAACCTATGACCATTCCTGCTTTGTGGCAGGCACTTTTGCCATTAATGCTCGTGGTAGTTCTTAATTACGCTTTCTCACACTTTATCTTTCCGAGCTTTGATCATACTTATCTGGATGAAGCAAAATTTGGCAAAGTGCCTTTGCAGAAAGTGGTTGGGCTTTGGTCACTCATCGCGGCGTTGACGATCGCGCTCGTTGTGGCGATTGCCCTTTACCGGAAAAACTTTCGCAATCTATCTCAGTCAATTAATGACGGAAGCTACGGCTCAATGCTTCCAATTTTTAATACGGCTTCTGAAGTCGGCTTCGGTGCCACAATTGCGGCGCTCAGTTCTTTTGAACTAATAAAATCTTTCCTAGTAAGTATTCTGCCGCAGTTTCCGGTGGTCTCGCTCGCAATTAGTGTAAACGCTTTAGCTGCGATCACGGGCTCGGCCAGCGGTGGCTTAAGCATTGCCTTGAATTCCCTGGGTGAAACTTATAAACAAATGGCGATTGATACGGGTGTCTCGTTGGAAGTCATGCATCGTGTGGCGTCTGTGGCTTGCAGCGGCCTGGATGCGCTTCCGCATAATGGAGCGGTTATTACCCTGCTTTCGATTTGCGGTCTGACCCATCGATCGTCTTACATGGATTTGTTTATGACTGCTTTGGTTGGGACCTCGCTCGCAAATGTCGTCATCGTACTTTTAGCAACTGTCATGTAAGGGTGAAAATATGAAAAAACTAGCGATTGTAACTGGAGCTTCGAGCGGTATCGGACGAGCTATTGCGGATAAACTTGTGGATAACGGGTATCTGGCTGTGAATTGGGACTTGCGACCATCGAAAGAGCCTTCACCCCATCCGCATATTGATTGTGACGTCAGCCGCGAAGACTTAGTCAACAAGGCCTACGCTCAAACGCGCGATAAATACGGCGTGCCATTTTTGTTAGTGAATAACTCGGGGTTGCAGTTTCTTTCACCCGTAGAAGACTTTCCGATGGAGAAATGGAATTTAATCACTGGTGTGCTTTTGACCGGAACATTTCTTTGTTCAAAGTCGGTCATTAAAGACATGAAGGCCGCAAATCAGGGCCGCATTATAAATATCTCCTCAATTCATGGAAAATTGGCGAGCCCATTTAAATCGGCTTACGTGGCCTCGAAACACGGAGTTTTAGGCCTGGCTAAAGTTTTGGCGATTGAGCTGGCTCCAAACAACATCACGGTGAATTCAATTTGCCCGGGCTTTGTCGATACGCCGTTAATGCGTGGCCAAGTCAAAGAGCAAATGGAACTAAATAAACTTTCCGAAGAACAAGTCCTAAACGATGTGTTTTTGAAACAGCAGTATTTAAAGAAGCTGACCAACCCCCAGCAGGTTGCGGATCTGGTCATGTATCTCTCGAGCGATGCGGCCAGTACTATCACGGGGGAAGCCTTTAATATTTCCGGCGGCTGGGGCATGGGTCTTTAGCCCAGGGAAAAATCTAATTTCTTCACGAGTTCCTGAGGCAATTTCGGAATCTGAGATCTGGGAATAAACAAAGTGGACAGGTCAAAAAGATCCGTAAAGATTTTGTGTTTCTCGACCGTTAGGCGCAAATAATCAAAGCCACTCGATCCACCGGTACCAATTTTATTACCGATCATACGATGGACCATTAACGCATGCTTGTAGCGCCAGGTCGTTAAGAGCTCGTCGATATCCATGGTGAGAGTTAAAAGCTTAAACGGCAAATGCAACACGGGCATGTCTCGGTAGACGTTGATAAAAAGCGCCGCCACGATCGCGCGGTGACTCAGTTTCTTCTCGCCTTTTTTAACGTACTCGTTGTAGGCCGTTTCGTTCATAAATATTTCGGTTGATTTTTCAACCATCTGAATTTTATCAAGTTCCTTTGTCTTATTTTCTTCGGACATCTGTTGATTGCTTTTTACAATGTTGCGGTCCCGCTCAAGCATTTCTTTAACGGCTTGATGGTAGCTTTTGGTGAAACTAAATTGATCGTTTTCCATGAATGGAATGCGCTCGAGCCATTTTTCCAACAGGCGTAAAAAAGAGCTTTGTTTCTCGGAATTCAAGGCCTGGACTTGCTCGCCAGAATCGAGCCGAGAATGGTAAGGTTGATCTTGATAAGTCATGCGCTGGCCCAGTTCTAAGCCCAATTTATTTTCCAGCAATCGGAACTGAAGACTTTGAAAACCCGAAGCCGGAGTCACCAGATCCCGAAAATCCAGGAAATCGAGCGGAGTCATCGTTTCAAGAATTTTCACCTGATCATTCAAAAGCTTTAAAATATCGGTGACCCGAGACAATCTTGAGACTGCGACGCCCATTTTCCATTCCGGGATCGACTTTTCCGTGAAAATTTCCAAAATAGAATCAATTTCAAAAATGATTTGTTTGAACCACAGCTCGTAAGCCTGGTGGATGATGATAAAAAGCATTTCATCGTGGGCGGGTCGCCCGGCTTTAACACTTTCGGGATCCTGACTGCTTAGGATTTTTGAAAGCTGCAGATAACCTGAATAATCAACGCCCGGCATGAGTAACCTCGAGTTCAATTTGACCCAAATCTTGATAGGTGCTGCGAATGGTTTGTCCTGGCTTTAAAGCAATGGCCGCCGTCAGCGCACCCGTCAGGACCACCGATCCGGCCGGTAAAGATTTTTTCTCGTAATGCCAAAGCAGCTTCACCTGTTCGACCAAAGAAGCTACGGGGTCACCCAGGGCCGCACTCGACATGGCTTCGTGCACAAGTTCTCCATTTTCTTCGATCACCACTTTGATATTTTTTAAGTCGATTTTTTTCTCGGTAAGCTTGACCGGTGTCCCTAAAACGAAATCACACGACGAAGAATTGTCCGCCACGACGTCGGGAAGTGAAAAATATTTGAAGTCTTTGAAGCGAGAATCTAAAATTTCAAGTGCGGGAACGATGAACTCGCAAGCCGCCAAGGCCTGCTCAAGAGTCACGTCGCCGACCAGCTCTCGGTTCGTAATGAACGCAACTTCCGGTTCAATTTTCGGATGAATTTTACCTGCTAAACTGTAACCGTTTTTTGGATCAATCTGCATGGATTTCAAAAGAACGCCATAAATTGGAGTGTGCAAACCCATTTGCTCCATTTTGGCTTTTGATGTCAGACCCATTTTAAAACCGACAATGGGATCGCCCGCTTTGTTGCGCATCGCAATCCCCATGCGCTGAATACGGTAAGCGTAATCTAAACTCATGTTTTGTTCGCCTTCGAAAACCGTTTTTGTTAACGGCGGAACCGGAACAGCGCTGTTTCGAGCTTCTTCTAAGATCAGGACGCTTTTGTCAGTCAGTGCTTCTTTCATAAGATTGAGGCGTATCACGGCCCTGACTCTAGAGCAATTGACCTTTGATTTTGCCATTAATTGACGATAGGTTCCTGCCCATATGACACAAAGGGGTTTTCGTCTTATTGATATTAGTCCCGAGATCAGTTCCGAGCTTGCGGTCTTCCCGGGCGACACCCCTTTTTCAAACCCCACGGTCGTTAATTTTGATGCTGGCAACAACTACCAAGTCACCCAGTGGAAAACGACTCCCCATTTGGGCGCCCATGCCGATGCCCCCGTTCATTACGATCCGCAAGGCATAGGAATCGGCGAGCGGGATCTTTCTTACTACTATGGTCCTTGCCAGGTGATTGAAGTGTCTTTGAAACCGAATACCCGAATTTATCCGCAAGACATTCAACAGGTCATGATCCAAGCCGAGCGGGTTTTGTTTAAAACAAATTCTTTTCCAAATCCGAACAAGTGGCGCCAGGATTTTAATTCTTTGTCTCCCGAGCTGGTTGATTATTTGCACGCCCACAAAGTCATTTTAATCGGGATCGACACCCCCTCTGTGGATTTGGCCGCCGACAAGATTTTAGTTTCGCATCTAGCAATTAAGGAACACAACTTAGCTAATCTCGAAGGACTGGTCTTAGATCATGTGACGCCGGGATTTTATACTCTTTCGGCGTTTCCATTGAAAATAAAAAACGGAGATGCCAGCCCCGTTCGAGCCGTTTTAATCCAGGAGGTTTAATTGGAAAAAATATTAAATCTGATTAACGGCCAATTGATCCCAGCAATAACTGGCGAAACTTTGCCGTGCATTGAACCTGCGACGGCTGAAATTTACGCTTCAATCCCAAGTTCTGGTGACAAAGATGTGGACAAAGCTGTGAACGCCGCAGTTCGAGCCTTTCCCACTTGGAGTGCCACCCCTCCGTTGCAGCGTTCTGCTTATTTGAAAAAAATGGCCGTTTTGATTTCTGAGCGTCTGGATTTGTTTGCGGCGGCAGAAAGCAAAGACAGCGGCAAACCCATAAGCATTGCCCGCACGGCGGATATTCCGCGAAGTATCCAAAACTTGCAGTTTTTCGCTGATCAAATTTTGGATTTTGAAGGCGAAAAATTTTCGGGCGAAGCTGGAAATAACTACACCTTGCGAACTCCGCTGGGGGTGGTCGGAACGATTTCACCCTGGAATTTGCCTCTTTATCTTTTTACCTGGAAAATTGCGCCCGCCCTGGCTGCCGGGAATTGCGTCGTGGCCAAGCCCTCGGAAATCACCCCAATGACGGCTTTTTTATTTAGCCAGGTGTCTATCGCCGCCGGCCTTCCGGATGGTGTTTTAAATATCGTCCATGGCTTAGGTCCCAATGTCGGTTCCGCGCTGTCCAAGCATAAAAATATCAAGGCAATTTCTTTTACCGGTAGCACAACGACGGGGGCCCAAATCACTCGGGACACCGCGGGCACTTTTAAAAAACTGTCGCTCGAGATGGGCGGGAAGAATCCCTTTATTGTCTTTGAAAATGTCGATTTAGAATCTGTGACGGACTGGGCGGTCAAGGCCGCTTTTTCGAATCAAGGCCAAATTTGTTTGTGTGGCTCGCGGTTTTTAATCCAAAAATCGATCTACCAGGAATTTAAAAATCTTTTTGTTAAAAAATCTAAAATGCTTAGTCAGGGTGATCCATCATTGGAATCCACCCAACAGGGAGCGCTTGCTTCCCGCGTTCATTTTGAAAAAATTGAAAATGCCGTTAGGGTGGCGGTCACCGAGGGCGGACAGATTCTGCTTGGCGGAAACCCTTACTCACCGGAGGGTCGCTGCCAAAATGGCTATTTTTTTGAACCTACAATTTTTGAGGGACTATCAAATCAATCCAGAACCAACCAAGAGGAAATTTTTGGTCCCGTGGTCAGCCTGATTCCGTTTCAGACTGAATCCGAAGCGGTTGCGATCGCCAATGACAGCTCCTATGGACTTGCGGCCTCTGTCTGGGGACTTGATCCGCAACAAACAGAACGTGTCGCCGCTAAATTGGAGTTTGGCATTGTTTGGGTGAATACTTGGATGACCCGGGACTTACGCACGCCCTTTGGAGGAGTAAAAAGCTCGGGCCTTGGCCGCGAGGGTGGAAAGTACGCTTTGCAATTTTTTACCGAAATTAAAAATGTTTGTGTGGGGAGTTCACCATGAGTACTGAAATTAAATCAGACCGCGCACCCAGACCGGTTGGCCTGTATCCCCACGCTCGCGCAGTCGGGAATATTTTGTACCTGTCCGGCGTCGGTCCCAGAGAACCCGGCACCGACAATATTCCGAAAACTTTCGAAGAACAGTGTCACAGCGTTTTTAAAAACGTACGGGTCATTTTAGAAGATTCGGGTTCGAGCTGGGACCAACTGGTCGACGTCACTGTTTACTTGACTAACATGGCCAAAGATTTCGAAACCTATAATAAAATTTACGCGGACTATTTTAAAGACAATCGGCCTTGCCGAACGACCCTGGGGATTACGTCTTTGCCAACCCCAATATCCATTGAACTCAAATGCATTGCGTACCTTGGAGAAATATCAATCGGAGAAAAACTATGATCTCGATGCCGCTCAATTTTATGAAATGGATCGAAGACCACCGGGACAAATTTAAACCACCCGTCGGCAATCTGCAGGTCTGGAAAGACCGTGAGTTTATGATCACCGTAGTTGGGGGACCCAATGCCCGATCGGACTTTCACATTAATCAAGGGGAGGAATTTTTCTACCAGCTCGAAGGCGACATGAATTTGCGAGTCCTTGAAGACGGCGTACCCAGAGATATTCCCATTAAACAGGGAGAAATCTTTTTACTTCCCCGCGGACTTCCGCATTCTCCACAACGTAAAGCGGGAACATTGGGTCTGGTGATCGAGCGCCAGCGTCGACCCGAAGAGAAAGATGGCCTGATGTGGATTTGCTCCAATTGCGGCGAGAAGCTCTATTCCGAGTTTTTTCACCTGACCGATATCGTGACGCAAATGCAACCGGTCTTTGAAAGATTTTTTAACAACCCACAGAACTGCACTTGTAAAAAATGCGGCCATCAGGAAACCAAACCCGAATGATCGCTCCGGTTCGTAAAATAGACATTCACACCCATATTTTACCCAAGGAACTTCCGAATTGGAAAGAGAAGTTTGGTTACGGTGGGTTTCTGAAACTGGATCATAATAAGCCCTGTTGCGCGCGCATGATGAAAGATGACGGCACCTTTTTTCGAGAAATTCAGGAAAACTCTTGGGATCTTGAAGCCCGCGTTCTCGATTGCGATAAACATCACGTGCAACAGCAGGTCCTTTCGACGGTGCCGGTACTTTTTAGCTACTGGGCAAAGCCCGAGGACGGCTACGATCTGTCTCGGTTCTTAAATGATCATTTGGCAGGTGTGGTTCGATCCCGACCGGATCGCTTTTACGGATTGGGCACTTTGCCGATGCAATCATCGAAGCATGCGATCAAAGAGCTTGAACGCTGTAAAAAAGAGCTGGGTTTACAAGGAGTCCAAATCGGCTCCCACATCAACGGAAAAAATTTGAATGATCCGGAAGTCTTCGAAGTCCTGGCGGCTTGCCAGGAACAGGATGCCTGCGTGTTTGTGCACCCTTGGGATATGCTCGGTGGAGATCGCTTGAAGCAGTACTGGATGCCGTGGCTTGTGGGAATGCCGACGGAAGTCACCGTCGCAATTTGTTCTCTAATTTTTGGTGGCGTCTTTGAAAAGCTGCCGAAATTGCGCGTGTGCTTTGCTCATGGTGGCGGGAGTTTCCCCGGAACTTTGGGCCGCATTCAACACGGTTTTGAAGTCCGACCGGATCTGTGCGCGGTCGACAATAAAAACGGGCCCGATCAGTATTTAAAAAAATTCTACGTTGATAGTTTAGTGCATGATCCATCGCAACTGCGCCTGCTCATCGAGAAGTTTGGAGTTTCACAAATTGCGCTAGGTACCGACTATCCGTTTCCCCTGGGCGAAGTCCGTCCGGGGCAGTTGATTGATTCTTTAGAACTTGATCAAAACTCCGAGGAAAGAATTCTTTCGGGAACCGCTCTAGAATGGCTGGGAATCAAATGATTAAAGATTTTTCGCTGAAAACGGCCAAAAAGCTGGACGTCAAAGATCCCCTGAAGAAATTCCGGTCGGAATTCAATTTCCCTAAGAACAAATCGGGAAAAGATTTTCTTTATTTCTGCGGAAACTCTTTGGGACTTCAACCCAAAAACACGCGTAAGTACATCGAGCAAGAATTAAAGGAATGGGCCAAATACGGGGTCGAAGGGCACTTTCATGCCAAGCGGCCTTGGCTGCCGTACCATGAATTTGTTACGGAATCGCTGGCAAAGCTGGTTGGGTCAAAAACCCACGAGGTTGTCGCGATGAACGCGTTGACGGTAAACCTGCATTTGCTTTTTAGCTCTTTTTATCGACCCACCGAAGAACGGCACCAGATTTTGATCGAGGAAACGACTTTTCCGTCAGATGAGTACGCCGTCGTGTCGCAAGCAAAGTTTCATGGTTACGATAAAAACGCCGTTCGTCACGCTCCCGTAGATACCCAAAAAGTTTTAGAGATCATCGAAGAGCAAGGACACAAGATCAGCATCGTTTGGCTCGGCACCGTGAATTACCTGACCGGGTATGCTTTTGATATTAAACGCATTGCCGACGCCGCGCACGCCAAAGGCTGCTTGTTTGGATTGGATCTGGCGCACGGAATTGGAAATCTAACGTTGAATCTTCACCGGGATAATGTCGATTTTGCGACCTGGTGCTCTTACAAATATTTAAACTCGGGACCCGGTGGAATTTCTGGGATTTTTGTTCACGAAAAGCATGGTTTAAATTCGGACCAGCCACGTCTTTCGGGATGGTGGGGTCACGATAAGAAAACACGATTCCAAATGGGGCCTGACTTTAAAGCAATTCCGGGAGCCGAGGGATTCCAACTGTCAAACCCACCCATTTTTCAATTGGCGGCTTTGCGAGCCAGCCTAGATGTCTTTGACCGGGCCGGAATCCAGCGTCTGCGGGAGAAGAGTAAATTAATTTCAAGCTTCTTGGAAAAGGGAATTACCGAAAACATACCCGCTATTAGCATCATGACGCCCAAAGATCCGGAGCAACGGGGCACCCAACTGTCATTACGGCTGTCGCACGCCCCTAAAGAACTGGTCGGTCGCTTAAATAAAATGAACGTCATTTGTGATTTTCGCGAGCCCGACATTGTTCGATTGGCACCGTGCCCACTTTACACTCGGTACCAGGATGTCTTTAAACTGGTGCAAATCTTGAAGAAAATTATGGGGGATGCTTGAGAAAAATAACGATTATCGGCGCGGGTCTTGTCGGTTCTCTCACAGCCTTGTTTCAAGCCGAAAAGGGATACCAGGTTGAGATCTTTGAAAAAAGAAGCGATCCCAGAAAACGAAATCTTTTGGTCGGCGAAGGGCGCTCCATCAATTTAGCGATCTCCGTGCGCGGTCTGCATGCCCTGTCTTTGTTGGGACTAGATCAAGAAGTCCTAAAACATGCCGTTCCGATGCGGGGAAGAATGATGCATTCCACAGATGGCCTAGAAACTTTCCAGCCTTATGGAACCTCGGACAAAGATGCCATCAACTCGCTTTCACGGGGGTGGTTAAACGGTTTTCTAATGGATAAAGCCGAAAAATCCGGACAGGTCAAAATTCATTTTCAAAAGGAACTGTCCAGTGTCGATTTTAAGTCGAAGTCTTTAGTTTGGAAAGATGGCACTTCGGTAAATTATGATTTTCTTTTAGGGACCGATGGGTCTGCCTCGGTCATTCGTCAAACCATGCAAAACGAAAAAATGACGGAGGTGAGTTCCATTGAACTTTCTCATTCGTACAAAGAATTCGTCATGCTGCCAATCGCGGGACAACCCCAAATGAAGACGGAAGCTCTGCACATCTGGCCGCGGGGAAACTTTATGGTCATTGCTCTTCCAAATATCGACGGCGGCTTTACCTGCACGCTTTTTCTTCCGACGAAAGGTTTGCAAAGTTTCGAAACACTGACCACTCCCGCCGAAGTCGAAAAATTCTTCACCACTCATTTTTTGGATTTCACCCGGATGGTGCCTGATTTTGTAGATCAGTTCTTCGATAATCCCGCCGGAAAAATGTTTACCGTCAAGACTGACAAATGGACTCCGGCACAATATGACAAAGAAGTCTTGCTCATCGGCGATTCGGTGCATGCCATTGTACCGTTTTTTGGCCAGGGAATGAACTGCGGCTTTGAGGACTCGGAATTGTTAATGAAAGATTTTGATCAACTGCTTGAGACTGGTTTTTCAGACTATGCTTCCGAACGAAAGCCAAACACCGATGCCATAGCCGATATGGCTGTCGAAAACTTTGTGGAGATGTCCGACAAAGTCGGTGATCCAAATTTTTTATTCCAAAAACTGGTCGAGAAAAAGATCCAAGAAACTTATCCCAATGACTATATTTCCAGGTATTCGCTGGTCAGTTTTAGCCGCGTGCCTTACAAACACGCCCTGGCGGTGGGTGAAATTCAAAAAGACATTTTGGATCAGGTTTGTAAAAACCGATCAAGACTGGACGAAGTGTCGCTGACCGAGGCAAAAATATTAATCGATCAACGGCTCGCGCCGGTTTTGCAAAAGCTGACCAAGGAGCATAAATGGACTTAGGACTTAAGAATAAACGGGCTCTGGTCTTGGGAGCCTCGGCCGGAATCGGCCATGGGATCGCTCAGGTTTTAGTCCAAGAGGGCGCCCGCGTGGCGATCGTTTCTCGTAGTTCTGAAAAAATCGAACAGGCCCGCAAACTAATTAATGCCGAGTTTGGTTTCACAGGAGATTTAAACAAACCGGGCGCGGCAAAAGAAATCATTTCTCAGGCTGTTCAGAAATTTGGCGGACTCGATATTTTAGTTATTAACACCGGTGGACCCGCCAAGGGCGGTTTTGAAGAAGTCACAGATCAACAATGGGCCGATGGAATTCAGTCCTTGTGGACGAGTGCAATCGATAGCATTAGGGCGGCCCTTCCTGTGATGAAGGCCGGAAAATGGGGTCGCATACTAATTGTGACTTCGCTTTCCGCGAAAGAACCATTGAAAGCCATGACGGTATCAAATGGGCTGCGGGCTGGTCTGTCGGGATTAACTAAAAGTATCGCGAATGAAGTCGCGCCCTTTGGCATTACGGTCAACTCGCTTTTACCAGGTTACACCGACACAGATCGACTCCGAGAATTGAACCTTTCTGCAGAGACTGTAAAATCCCTGATTCCGGCGGGACGGCTGGGAACTACTCGGGAATTCGGGTCTGTAGCTGCCTTTTTAGCCTCAGATTTAGCAGGTTACATAACGGGGCAATCTTTGTTAATCGACGGTGGTGCGACCCGAAGTTTCTGAAATCATTGAGCTTGTAGAAATTGCCCGTCGAAAAGGGCTGACAACTATTGCCTTGCGCAATTTAATGCACCTTGTTACCTATCGCATCCATTGAACAAACAAACGATCTTGTCCCCGGAGGACCCCATGAAGCTAAAACTAATTGTGACTTTCATCGCTCTCGCTCTCTGCATCGGTGTCAACGCCAACGCCAGTAATCAAGAAAACTTTATGGATGAGTTGGATCCCAGGGATCCACATATCGAATCGATACTCGAAGCCTACGACCGGTTCTACGAACAACAAACCGGAAAGTCTTCCCACCTGGAAGAAGATCTTTTGACCTTGATTGATTCGGGATGTTTTCGCATGAGCTGCAAAGTATGGGCGAATGTGGACCGATCCTCGCAGACCTTAACTTTGTACGTGGATGGAATTGTTCAGGCCACTTGGAAAGTTTCAACTGGCACTCCGGGCCATGGAACTCCTAATTTTGATAAGCATCCCAACGGTCGAATTTACGATCGTTACACTTCGACAAAATACCCGGGTGGCGATTTCGAAAACTTAGGCAATATGCCCTATGCTGTTTTCATTCAAGGCGGATTTGCGATCCACGGAACCGGTAAAGGCAACTGGAGTCGACTTGGCCGCCGCGCTTCGCACGGTTGTATTCGACTGCACCCTGACAATGGTTACGCGTTCAACCGCTTGGTCCGGGCGAACGGAATTAAGAACGTTTGGATTACAGTTCAAGAATAGTTGATCTAAATTATTTGATCATGAATACTAAGCCCCTAACAAACCGTTGGGGGTTTTTTTATGTCTGAAGATCTAAAAGCCGAAATCGAACGACTAAAAGCCGAGAACAGCGCTTTAAAAACAAAAAAGCCAGGAGCCGGAACACTGTCGATGAAAGTCAGCGAAAAGGGCGCCCTTTCGATCTACGGGATGGGACGATTCCCAGTGACACTTTATAAAGAACAATGGCTCAAACTATTAACCATTACCGAAGATATTAAAAAGTTTATCGCGGAAAATGACGAGCGCTTAAAAACTAAAGAGTAAGTTTCTAGAGCTTCAGATTCACCAGATGACTGACAAAATCACGAAGTTGAATCTCGAAATTGCGATGTTCCGAAATAATGACATTCGCAAATTCTTTAGAAGGTTCCACAAATTGATCATGCATGGGCTTTACTTGATTCAAAAATTGGGACTTAACACCCTCTGGCGTCCGCCCGCGGGTTTGAACGTCCCGTTTTAATCGGCGCGAGTATCGAAGTTCTTCGCCGGTTTCAACAAAAACACATTCGTTGAAATGTTGTCGCACTTTCTCTTGGCTTAAAATCAGGATCCCATCAACGATCACAAATTTTTTAGGCCCCGTCTTTAAGACGGCGCTCTGCCGCGAATGGGTTTTGAAATCATAAATAGGAACGTCAACAAATTTGCCTGTCTTAAGTTCCCCTAAATGTTGAGCCAGCAATGCAAAATCCAAAGAATCTGGATGATCAAAGTTAACACTTCCACCATCAAAATCAAAACGTGCGGATTGGTCGATGTAGTAATTGTCTTGCAGCAACACGGTGCAACTCTTTGCGCCCAATGCTTTGACTAAAGACCGAACAAAATATGTTTTCCCTGAGCCGGATCCACCAGCTACTCCCAAAACGTAACAGCTCTGATCAAGGGCTGAAGCTTTACTTTGTGCCATAGAGCCGGTCGCCGGCATCACCCAGGCCAGGCATCAAATATCCCAGGTCGTTCAAAGAAGATTCTTTGGAAAGAGCATAGACTAAAACATCCGGATGAAACTCCTGCAGTTTTGCCAAGCCTTCGGGGCTCGCAAGTATGCTCAAAAGTTTGATGGGTCCGACGTCGTAACTTTTTAGGCGATCAATCGCCGCCACCGAAGTGTCCGCGGTCGCAACCAAAGGTTCACAAAGGAAAATTGTTTTACCTTTGTGGTCTTTGGGAATTTTGAAATAGTACTCCACCGTATTTTTAATAAATTTGTCCCGATAAATTCCAATGTGACCTGCACTCGCAAAAGGCATCATCGAAAGCACAGCATCTTGCACCGGATTTCCCGCGCGCATGATCGCAACTATTATGGGACAGTTCCGGATACGTTCCACCGTCGTACTCGCCATGGGAGTTTCAACTTTAACTTCTTCCATGTCGTTCCAATCCCGCATGGCTTCGTAGGCCAATATGCGGGAGATCTCTTTGGTAATTTCCCGAAACTCTTGAGTCGAAGAGTTCTTATCCCTAAGAATTCCCAGTTTGTGCCGGAGCAAAGGATGACTGATCAATCGCAAATTTGCGGACATATTTCTCCTTAGAAAACGGTTCCATCACTAACGACGTTGATTGGCGAAGTCCCACCAGGTCGTTTTTGACCAGCAACTTTTCGACCGGCCCACCACGAGCCGCCTTCGAGCACTTTAGCGAGCGGAAACTGTTCCGGGGTTTTTCCCAATTTTTTCTGAATTTTTTCGGCCAGAAGATCGAGACAAATAACGGTCATGGCCCGCCACTCAATTGTGAATGGCATTTCCGGTGTTATTCCCAGCGTAAGAAACTTCGGATCTTTTGCCGTAAAAAGTCCCAAGTCGATAAATAACCCCCCGTTGCGATATTCGGGTAAACCGGTCAATCGATTCACATTGTCGACTTTGAACCCGCAATAGAGACAGGCGTCCAGGATCGAGTAACTGAGCCACTGCGATAATTTATGAAAGGGCACCAGCGATTCAAAACTTTCAGCAGGCCCCAATGCCGGATGAGACCACGTGTCGCCGAGCGCGACTCCGTCGAGTGACAAGCGGCTGGGCCAAATAGGTCCCAAATATTTCAAAATGGCCGTCAGTACCTGCAGGGCATCGACGCGGTCGCCACGTCGAAAAGTTCCCAGTAAATCACTTGGCCGCCCCGAAAAGAAAATACGGGGATTGTTGGCCATAGTTTTTCCCAAAGTTTTCAGCAAGCCCACCCGTCCGGAAACTCCAACCAGTGCATTATGATCTTGAACTTGAAATGCTTTTTCTAAAATGGAACCGGTCATTTCTTGCAATCCGATGGCATCACTTTCCAGTTTTCCTTTGGAGGAGAACAGGCCTTGCAAAAACATGTGGTAGCTCGCAACGCCCAAGCCCTCGGACCTGGTAATTTTTTGTCCGGTCTTGCCCTCTTGATAGGACCAATTGTCTCCGGCTCCGGCATCCAAAAGAACCGAGGGAATAATCAAATCAATTAAGCGTTGAAGCTTTTCGTCACTGGACAGACCCTGCATTCCGAGCTCGCGCCAAGCCAATCGATCAACCCCGCCGGCACGAAAATGACCCAAACGGGAGTGAAAAGGAATTTCCAAGGTTGGATATTTTTCCAGGATAGTTTGGTGAACGAATTCGGTCACTTGATCCCATTTTTCGGGGTGATAGTTAAAATGACCTTGGCCTTTCTGATTTAAATCAAAAAGTTTTTGCGATCGTTCTCGCACGGCCTCTGGAGTTAAAATATATTCACTTCTTTTTTGTGTCATTTTCAATGGATCGTCCTAATACTTTTTTAAGTTCGTCGCCTTTTTTAACGGCCCCGTCGGTAAAATATCCGGCCGCTTTCTTTGCTTCCATTTCAACCTGCGCGTCCTGCGGAATTAAATCCATAGGAATCGAGATTCGATTAACGATATTAATGCCACTATTTACGATCGCTTCGTGTTTCATGTTGCTCATCGAATGCATATTGTGAATGGTCTTGATTCCAAACCATTGCAAAATGTCGGGCATCAGCTCTTGGAAACGCGCATCTTCGACGCCAGCCACACATTCGGTACGATGGAAATAATTCGCCGCCGTGTCTCCGCCCTCTTGACGTTTCCGAGCGTTGTAAACCAAAAACTTCGTGACTTCCCCCAGGGCCCGGCCCTCTTTCCGATAATAGGCTATGATTCCCACTCCGCCATTTTGGGCAGTTCGCGCGGCATCTTCAATTCCAAACATGAGATAGGGACGACAAGTGCAAATATCCGAACCAAAAACATCCGATCCATTGCATTCGTCGTGCACCCGACAAGTCAATTCGATCGCCGGATTTGCCAAATCCTTAGGGTTGCCAAAAATGTAAACGGTTGTTGAACCAATCGGCGGCAATAAAACTTTGAGATCGGGTCGGGTTACCAGCTCGGGAAACATACCCCCCGTTTCACTAAACAAAATTTTCCGCAGTTCGCCTTCGTCAATTTTTAACCTGGCGGCAATTCCCGGCAAAAACCAAACGGGTTCGAACGCAATTTTGGTGATCTTTACGTCTTTGTTTTGAGTTACTATTTGACCGTCCACTTTAAGCCGCCCCGCCGCGATGGCTTGAGTGATCTCGGGGATCTGAAGCCTGGCTTGGGTCACCGCAATGGTGGGTCGAATGTCGTAGCCCTGTTCAAAATATTTTTTAAACCGAATATTAACATCACTTCCCCAAGGATCGATCGACACTATTTTGGTCGGATCAAACCAAGACTCGTGCGGCTCCATCTTTGTCGTATTTTCCGTCATATTCAGGTCGGGCTTGAAGTCATGGGAAAACTGCCCCGAAGCAATCGAGAGTGCGCGGTAAACCGTGTAGGAACCCGAATGAGTTCCTATGGCATTGCGCTTTTTTAAGTCCGTTACCGAAGCGACGATCGGGCCGCGAACCATGGGATCTCGGGCGCCCCAAACAATCGGAAGCGCGTCTTGATAAACCTGAGACGAATGCGAAGTTAAAACAACGTGCGAAGATCTTTTAATTGTCATTAGCTCATCCAATTTTGGTCATGTTGAGGTTCCCACTTGGTGGTTATCTTTTTTAAATCTGTCCAAAAGTTGAGAGATTGTTCCCCGGTAATATCTCCGTGACCATATTTTGAAGTATTGACCCCACCAAAAGAAAAAGGCTCTCGCGGAACGGGAACCCCGATATTTACCCCGACCATTCCAGATTTTGCCAACTGAATTACTTTTTCAGCCAAAGCTCCGTTCGATGTAAATACCGAACAGGCATTGCCGTAGGGATTTGCATTTTCGATTTCCATGGCGTCTTTGATCGTTTTACAGCGCACAATCGAGATGATGGGCCCGAAAAGTTCGTCAATCAAGGCCTCTGACGATAATTTAACGTGATCAATAATTGTTGGTCCGATCCAATTTCCCTGCTCGAAACCAGCGGGAGCTTTAGCATGGCGACCATCAAGTAATATTTTTGCTCCACTTTTTTCTGCGCGATCAATCGCACCCTTTAAAAAATCGACTTGAGCTTTGGTGATAATGGCTCCCATGTCTGGACCGAGCCGAAGAGATTTTGCTCGCTCCAGAATTTTTTCGATATGGTGCTCGACATCGCCCACAGCTAAAATCACCGAAGCCGCCATACATCGTTGCCCCGCACAGCCCGTAAATGAATCCGAAATCGCGGGACCACAAATCTCTGGGTTGGCATCCGGCAAAAGAACAATATGATTTTTTGCACCACCGAGCGCGAGCACTCGTTTTCCATGTCCCGTACCTCGCTCGTAAACCATTTTTGCCACTTTGCTTGAGCCCACAAACCCAATCGCTTTGACTAACGGGTGATCGATGATGGCTTCGACCGTTTCAGCTCCGCCCTGGACTATTTGAAAAATGCCCGGCGGCAAACCGGCAGCCATCAGAGCCTGCGCCAAAAAGTTCGAGGTCAATGGGGTTTTATCGGACGGTTTCCACAAATAAGAATTCCCAAGAGTGATCGCAATGGGAATCGTCCACATCGGAACCATTGCCGGAAAGTTAAAGGGGGTGATGTTACTGACGACACCCAGGGCTTCTCGGCGGTATTCACAAAAAACACCGCGCGAGACCTCCATTTTTCCACCGGTGTCTGAATTCTGCAGAGAAATTGCATATTCCAAGACTTCGATCCCTTTCATCAATCCCGCTTTGGCTTCTCCAAAAGTTTTTCCAGACTCAGAACCAATCACGTGGGAAATCGAATCCATGTCTCGCAGCAGAATTTCGCGAAAGTTAAACATGACTTTGGTGCGTTCTTTGATCGGAGTTTCGGACCAGGCCTTTTGCGCCAGGGACCCCTGTTCTACGGCCAGGGCAACGTCGTTGCGGGTTGAGCTTCGGTATTCACCAATAACTTTGCCAGTGTAGGGAGAGACTACAGTCTGCGAAATTCCAGAACCCTGAACAAATTCGTTGTTGATAAAATTTCGGCAATCCAATTTTTCAGTAATTATTTTGATCAACATGGCGCGGCCACTTTCCTTTTTAAAAACCTTTTGGAATTAGATGGCTATTTTAGGGGCAAGTCCGAACGATTGGAAATGAAAATCGTATCAAATTCAGAGGTAAAATGATTGGATAGGGCGATGGAAACTTTATTTACCGTTGACGCCATTGTTCCGTTCTTAACTCTTTGCGCGTTGGAACTTGTTCTGGGAGTCGACAACGTCATTTTCATCTCTATTTTGTCCGGAAAGCTCCCAAAAGACCAACAGCAAAAGGCCAGAACCTGGGGCCTTGGCTTGGCTGTGATTACTCGTATTCTTCTTTTGCTTTCGCTGGCTTGGGTCATTGGGTTAACGGCTCCGCTGGTTACGATTTTTGGACATGAAATTTCGGGACGCGATTTAATTTTGCTTTTTGGAGGCTTATTTCTAATCGCCAAGAGCACGCATGAAATTCATCAAAAGCTTGAGGCTGCGGAAGAAGTGACGAAGGCTTCGGCCTCTGCAAAGTTTGCTTCGGTACTTATTCAGATCATGATCTTGGACATTGTGTTTTCGCTCGACTCGGTGATTACGGCCGTGGGCATGGTCGATCAAATTTCCATTATGGTCGCTGCGGTGTTGGTGTCGACCGCGATCATGGTTATGTCGGCGAAGTCGATCTCGGATTTTGTCGATCGCCATCCCACAATTAAGATGTTGGCACTAAGTTTCTTGCTTTTGATCGGCGTCACCTTAATCGCCGAGGGTATGGGCCAACATATCTCGAAAGGCTACGTGTATTTTGCGATGGGCTTTTCCTTGTTTGTCGAAACTTTGAACATTCGAATGAAGAAAAAAGCGAATCCCGTTCATTTAAAAAAGACTTGGTAAAAAATGAGATGGATAGTCAGCTGTCTTATCGTTGTTTTATTCCTGCTAAGTCTGCTCAATGAATTCCGGCCGCCAACGATGGAGCTTTGGAAAGTCTCGGTCCTGACCCGTGAATTTGGTATTTATTTTGCGCTCTTCCAAATCGCCTTCACCCTGTTTGCATTTTTAAAATCCATCCACGGCAAGCTTTCCATTGTCCTTTTGCAGATGTTCATGTGCGTGGTTTCCGTCTTTTTGTTTGTCCAGCCGATTTTCCAAGCTCGATCTCAATTGGATCAATTCAGTCAGGCGCTGAATGAAGGGTTTCCCAACCCGCGTGGGGCGATCAAACTTCAACTAGATACGATCGAGTTTTTCTCTTTGCTTCCGCCCAGCGCGGTGACCCCCGAAACATTGATTTACTCCACAGGTGCTGATTTTTCATTGGATCTTAAATTTTATAAAGTAGCTGGATCCGTACCGAAACCTTTGATTCTGATGATCCACGGCGGAGGTTGGCAGAACGGAGATTCGTTGCAGTTGAGCCAAGTCAATGATCGTCTGGTGTCGATGGGTTTCAACGTTGCGGCTTTAAGTTACCGTTTTGCTCCGGAATTCAAATGGCCCGCTCAACAAGAAGACGTTTTTAATGCGCTGGATTTTTTATTCGATCGGGCTCCACTTTTGGGATTTGATGGCAATAACATTTTCTTGATGGGCCGTTCCGCCGGTGGACAGCTTGCGGGGATCGCGGCCTACAAGTACAAGAAGCACCCTTTGCGTGGGGTGATTATGCTCTATTCACCAACCGACATGACTTGGGGTTATGAACTGAGCGAAGAGTCCGACATGCTCGAATCACGAAAACTTCTGGAGGACTTGTTGGGCG
>JAYUPS010000205.1:0-3388 GCA_043759945.1 Bdellovibrio sp. | reverse complement strand
CTTTGCATCTGGAGGGAAGACGGCTGCTTTTTCAAATGCAACAGCGTTTTCGACAGAATTTTGAGTCCGCGTCCTCTTTTCACGGAGGGATTGGTGATTCCCCGATGAAGACCGCCAAGTTTGGCGCAGGATTTTTAGCGTCTGAGGGAACCGAGGCCACGTGGTGGGGCGAGTCCCAGTACCAGCAGTATGTCGAAGAACTTTGTCCAGATTGCCGGGTCGAAATTGATAACTACAAAATTATCAGCATTGGAAACATTGATTCAGATCCCGAGCTTGATGTTTGGATTCAATCTTCGAATAAACAAGATCCCGACCATTTTAGGACTGATTAGGTTTTTCCCTTAAGCAGACAATTTACTTTAGGAATTTATGAAACTTTACCTGCACTACAAGAACAAACCTTACAAATATATCGGTTTAGTTCGCCACAGCGAGACCCAACAAGAGCTGGCACTTTACGAATGCCGCTACGAAAATCCGTCGGGGAAACTTTGGGTTCGTCCGAAAGACATGTTTTTTGAGAACATCGAGCTGGACGGCGTTTCGGTGCCGCGCTTTAAACAGATCCCGCTTCAAGTCAAAGAGGTCTTCGTCCCATCGGCCGAACAAATCAAAGATATCTACGATTTGTCCGTGAAAGTATTTGGATCCGCGGATCTAACAAAAACGACCGAAAAATTAAACAAGCCTGGGTTTTTTGGTTTGCTAGCTTATATCGATCAAAAATTAGTTGGAATGAAGCTGGGGTGGGCTCAAACTCCGGAAATATTTTACAGCTGGTTGGGGGGCGTTCATCCGGATTACCGCGACGTGGGGATTGCGCAGGATTTGATGCAGATTCAGGAGCAGTGGTGTTCCAAGCAAGGGATTAGAAAAATCCAGACAAAAACCACCAATCAATTTCGTCAGATGCTGGGGCTTTTACTTCGGGCAGGATTTTTAATTCATAGCTGCCAAGTGGGACCAAGCAACCAGACGGAAATTTTGCTTGAGAAGTCTTTGTCCCAGCTAGCTGAAAATTAAATACAGGCCGGGTATCATTAAAAGCAAACAGTAAAAAAGCGTGCGCGTGGGTTTACGACCGAGCAAATACCATTCCCACAGACTGCCGACCAGTGGCGCAAGTCCTGCGAGAGCCGATAGGGTAGCCAAGTGGCCCACTTTGACGGCGGAAAGCCACAAAGTCAGACTCACAAAAGTTCCGGCAAAGGAACTGAACAGAACGATGTTTCGATCCCGTTTGGGAAGCGCCCACAAAAGACCATAAACCTTTTGTTTTTTAAAATAAAAGAAAAGCAGTAAAACAAAAATAGCCCCCAAAGTCCGAATGAAGTTGGCCGAAAAGACATTGGCGTTCGTGAGATCAAAAGCCTTGCGGGTCATGATGACTCCGAAGTTGTCTAAAAAAACCCCAGCCAGCGCACTTAAAACCCCTTTGAAATCCCAATGACCTAAACTTTTAGCCCGTTCTGTGGCGATCAGCCAAACACAGGCGATTAAAATAAAAATCGCCAGGCTTTGTTTGAGAGTCACTGTTTGATCGAAGAAAAAATAAGCGCAAACACCTAAAATCAAGGGCTCAAACGAAAAGATGATCAAGGTTCGCGCGGACCCTAGTGTGGAAAATGCTTTTATTAAAAAAACATCGCCGATGCCAAGTCCGACAACCCCGCTCAAGAAAAACAACAAATTGCTGCTTTGGAAAAGTTGTTCCGGAACTTCCCACCCCAGCGCGTAAACCACGAGCGTTGACAGGAAAAAGGCCAGGCCTGCGACACTGGCCTTAATTAAACTCATCCAGGCCGACGAGAAACGGCGCCCGTATTCGCCGTACCACACGCTGGCTCCAGAAAAACAAGCCAACGACACCATGACGAAGAAATAGGGAAGCATGTCGGCCACGGAATCATGAAAACTGGTTGAAGTCATCGAGATCTTCGCGACATAATTCCATTAATCATGAAGCTTCAAAAAATAGTTTTTCTGGATCGCGACGGAGTTCTTTGTGAATACAAAGAGTATCTGTGCCGCAGTGAAGACTTTGTTTTGATTCCCTCAAGTCTTAAGGCCTTGCGCCTGTTGAATCAGTCTGGCTATCTCTGTTTTGTGGTGACCAATCAGCCGATGGTGGCTCGGGGGATGATAACCGAAGAGTTGTTGCTCGACATGCACGACCGACTTCATCAGGCCGCACTGATGGCCGGGGGCAAGATTGAGAAAATTCTTTTTTGCCCCCACACTCCGGGGCCCCGGAAACCCGGCTACATTCCAGAGCTGGTGGTGGATTGTGATTGCCGAAAACCCAAGGTCGGAATGATTCAAAAAGTTCAACAGATCTTAAATGAAAGTTCACAAGGAATTGATTTAACTCAGAGTTGGATGATCGGGGACAGTTGGCGGGACATTTTGCTCGGGAAGAATGCAAATGTTCGCACGGGGGGAGTCCTGGGGGTGCCTGATCTGAAGCATCCAGAACTCATTTCTGAGCCTGATGTCACAGGCAAAAATCTACTGGAGATTGTCGAAAAAATTCTTGCGGGGTGATTTCTTTTAGTGAAATATTCTGGGTATGAAAACATCTATCGTTTTGTTCCTAAGTCTTTGGTCTTTTTTTTCGCTAGCCAGTCCTGACATTCAAACTCAAGAAACAATTGTCATTAAAGAGCCCACCGAATCCGCGGCCTGCGCCAAAGCCAAAGAAAATTTAAAAGAGGGCGATCTGATTTTTATTCAGATCGACAACATCATCTATCGCAAACTGGTTCAGGAAATAACTGACAGCTGGACTTCGCACGTGGGCTTGGCCTTTAAATCCAAAGAGGGGCAATGGCTGGTCAGTGAAAGCACTTATCTTTGGTCCAAAGACACCGAGCTCTGCAAGTTCCTGCGAAAATCCAAAGGCAACCGTTTCGCGCTTCGTCGGCTCCAGGATTTGCGCACCAATGAGATACCAAAGCTTCGCAACGCTGCTCTGGCTCGAATGGGGCAATATTATGACACCGGGTTTGATTTTGATGAAAAAGGGACCTCTTTCTGTTCGAAGTACACCTACGAAATCTACAAAGAAGCCTTGGGTGTGGAACTCGGAAAGATTGAAACTTTGGGCGAAATCAGAGATCGAAAACTGGCCAAAGATCCGGACTATGATTACTCGTTCGTTTACTTGTGGTTTGTACGTTTGAAGATTCCGTGGGAGCGAAGAACCGTGACCCCGGAAAGCCAATATTCAGATTCGAAATTAGCCACTGTCTTAGAGAGTTATTAGGCAAGTCATATCCCGCGATTATCTGGCACGAGCAATGGATGTCGCAAAATCGATCTCGGGATTTTCTTTCTTCAGCCAATTTAGATCCCACTCTTGTTCTAAAAGAATAACGGGTTGGTC
>JAYUPS010000204.1:0-28507 GCA_043759945.1 Bdellovibrio sp. | reverse complement strand
GTGAAAGCCTGGATCGATACCCGCAATTTAGCTTCGATCCATTTGGTGGAAAAATTGGGTATGACACGAGCTCAATTTATAAATAAAGCGGATCATTTTAAGGGGCAGGACAGCGACGAATATGTCTATCAGATTTCCTTTAATAGAGTCTGACTTTGGAATTTCGGACCCTGGCACCTTTTACCGCTTCGCCTTCTGAGCTTTCAAAGTTTGCAGGACTTGATCGCGGTTCTTTTTCGCTTTTTCTAAATTGGCGCGAGCCGCTGCCATTTTTACTTGGTACTGCTTCTTGTAGGCTTCGTTAGCCGCAATCTGGGTTTTAAAGAGCGCCGTTTGCTCGTTCACAGCATTGATTTCTTTTTCTACTGTGCGGGTCATCTTCGACGCCTGCTTCTCTAGGCTCTTGGCTTCGCTGGCTGTGGCGCGGGCTTTGGCTTTGGCCTCCACTTCTTCTTTTTTAGCCTCCACCAGCCGTTGCTTCATCTCTTGGGCTTCGAACAGGGCCGCATCGGACTCGCCGATCGCTTGCTCGGCTTCGAATTCGGCCGAGTCAAAGGCCGCTGCCGAAGTTGCCATCATTAGTGTCGTCGCAACAATTGTAGATAATGTTTTAAAGGTCTTCATAGTCGTTTTCCCTATCCCATATTGAGATCAAAGTTTGTTTACCCCTACCAAGGACTAGGTATAGCAATCCAAGTGCCTTCCATTTCAATTCTAGGAATGAAAGAACCGAGCTAATTTAGAGAAAATCGTTAATGTCAGATTTTTAGACGGAAAATTTAGAATACAGAATGCTGTTTAGAACTCGAGTACCAAGGGCCGATCGAGCATTTGGTGCAGGTCACTCTCTTCAATGGTCACTTCTTCATTATTCTCATTGGAAAGCTTTACCTTCACGAGCGCCCATTGCTTTGGCCATTGATCGCTGACGTTGGCAAAACGAATGCGGACCGAGTTCTGTTCCCAGAAATCAAACTCTCCGTCGGCCACGGGTTCACTTAAAATTCGACCCACCGGAACCCAAAGTGCGGCGATCATGTTGATGTCTTCCGAAACGCTGCATTGCCCTTCGACTTCCATCATGGGCTTTTCACCGGCGTTAGCGACACCCTCGCCAGAAAAAGCCAAAGTGATTTTCTGGTAACGACGGCAGGCAAATTCTTTTTCGCCGCTCGTTCCACGAACCACGAAATTTCCAAGGGAGATACCAAGCGAGTCGGCCTCTTGTTTTACCGAATATCCGGCAATGATACGTTGTTTGCTAGCGGCAGAGAGTGCGGAGCCGTCGAGTTCAGAAAAATCATAAACTTTGCGGATGGCTGCGGGATCCCGTGCCGTCTTTTTTTCGACCTCAGCTGTTTGCAGGGGTTTAAATTTGTCGGAGCTAACGACAATTGATACACCAACCGCAAAAAAACACGCGAATGAACCGACAACCGCTAAACGGCGCATGGATAACTCCCTATGTAGCGACCTTAGAATAACATAGTTAGAGGGCGATTCATCTTGGACTGGGCTTAAGTCGGAATTTCGGAACCTGGCACCTAAAACTGGTAGCCCTGGAACTTAACTCCCAAAGCTTTTCCCTCGAGACCGATGGCGAGAACTCCCAGGCGGGCCGACCAACCATAAACGTTCTCGAGCGGAGATTTCTCGACGCTGACATTCAGGTCAGAAACACAAAGCTTTTTGTAAACCGCGCCCGGAGAATTGAGCGATTCGGTTTCGGACTTTTCGGCGTGCGATCGTAAAAATCCCCCAGCCAGTTCGCGGCCGATCATGTAGATGACTGGTTCGGCCACGGCGTCATCGGCTTTCACTTTCGAAGGCACACCCTCTTGCAAGATGACTTGTTGAATTTCCCGACCACCCTTGGCCGCCTTCATTTTTTTGCGAGAATTGTAATTCCAAGTCAGAACGTCTTGGCCGGAGTTAACTTTAACGACTCCCAGGCCATAGGTCCCCGCATTGTTTTTAATAAAGATCGAGGGTTCGCCTTGAATTCCCCGTTTGGCATACTCGCCAGCCAGAAAGGCCGACATCTTATCCACTTGCTCCGCCAACGCTTTCATTGAATCTTCGTTAGCCAATTCGAATTCGCTAAAGAGTTCGGTTTTTACATTCAAGGCAAAGGGATCGATTCCGACCACGCCCGCAAACTCTTCTGCGGCTTGGTTGTAAAAATGAAAGTAATTCGACTTTTTTCGTTGGTACCAACCCAGTTCGCGCGGGGGGTTCAGGGGCTTAGTGACTTGTTTTCCCCACTCTTCCAAAGAGTCTGCAAAATCATTGTTCGACAAAACCAATTGCGGATTGAACTCTCGAACCACCGGATCATCTTCAAAGGCCGATACGATATCAACTTTAACACCCGTTGAACTTTGGACCGACAAGGGTCCTTTCAATCGTTCCGGAAATGCGATCAACACTTTTTTCCCCGAGGACTGAAGCAAGGACTTAATCGTCAGTACATTTTCCCAATAATAGGGATTTCCGGTGTGCATTTCGGTCACTAATAAAATTCGCTCGATACCCTGACCATAGTGATGAGCAATATAATTTGAAAAAAGCTCAACCGAGTAATCTTTGTCCGTCGGGCAAATGTTGTTAAAGCCCGCGGGATAAATATTTCCGTCGACGTTGGTTACTTTGAACCCAGAATCTCGAATGTCGTAGCTGGAATAAATCGGGAGCGCGATGCCCTTTGTTTTACTGTCATACCATTCGCAAAGTTTTTCATTTTTTTTACAATAACTTTGATGAAGACTGCTTTGAATCACTTGGTCGTGCCCTTTCGTTCCGTATCAAAAAAGGGCGTCGCGTTCACAGTACCGGCCCGTTTCAAAGAATTAATTTGCTGAGACTCCATGGTCAGCGGCAGCAATTCCTGCTGCCCGTACAACACGGAATCGCCCTGTTTTTCAATCTGGGTCAAGAACTCGGAAAGTCCAGGCGTCGGACTCTCTTTTTCTAGAATTTCCTGACCGGCATAGGCTCGCAAGCTCCCGGCCATTTTAACAATCGCTCCGATCCATTTGCGCTGCATTTCAGAACGTATGCGGGCTGCGGCCGCAGCATCCAGACCCTTGGAACCGCCTTCAAGATCCTGGGCGCGGTTCCACATTGTTTGATAGGTCGACAAAATCTGTTCCCGGGCACGCTCTGACCAGGGCGCTTGATTCAGGCTCCAAGACCGCCAGAGATAGGTTTGCAGGTTTTCAAAGGCATCAACGTACAAAAGAAAATTTTCTTCGGATATCGGCCGTAGGGAAAGAGTCCCGATTTGCAAAAAAACTCGCGCCATTTCGTTTTGATTGGGCGATTGCGCCAAATTAAAAACAGCCGGCACAGATTCGTTGAGTTTAATCAAAAGTTTTTTCGCGGCTTGAAATTCACCCCGTCGTAGAAGCGAAGCTGCTTTTCGGGCCGGTATTTCAACTTCGCGCACAGCCACCGGCAGATGCATGGACATACCGTCAGCATCCATAAGAGTCGCCTGAGTGCGAATCTCGTCACCGAGAGCCTCGTAACAGTAAGACAGTCGATACATGGCCAGGGCTGACAGTTCCGGACGCAGCGTCTTCGCCTGTTGGGCTAGAATACGGTAAATATCGATGGCTTCAGGCCACTTCTCTTGAAATTCCAGGCTGCGGCCCAATCCGTAATAGGCATGTGCCGTATAAACCGAAACAGAAAAGTCTTTCAGATAGCTTTTAAATTGAGCCTCGGCTTCGAGATAATTTAGCCCGGCCAAAGACTCTTCGGCGCGCAAAATACGAGCTTCTTGCTCTTTGCGGACAGGTTCTTCCACCCTGTAAGGAGCCTGAAAAAGATCTTGAGTCGTCTGGCATCCCAAACTGAAAATCAATGAAACCAACAGAATTAAAAACTTCACGGTTCTCCCTCTGATAAATCTCTAAGACTTACTGCGGTTGGATTCGATTCGCAAAAACCTCGGCCAGCTCGGCAACCCCCGCTAAATCATGCACATCTTCGTTCTGCTCGGGAATCGTGACAACTGAAATCTGAGTACCGAGCTTTCCCGCAAAGTGCTCAACGGTCTTTAGACGTTCCTGATAGTAACTTTCAAATTTTTTCTGCAATGGTCCGCCTGCGGCTCTGTTTTCACGGTACCAATGCGGAAATACGCGGTTTACGACCACACCCGAAAGCTGGTAACCGCTTTTCTTAATCTCTTGGGCGAACCCTTGGGATTCTTTGAATTTGGCCTCATCAAATCCAGTAATTAACAAAAAATGGGTGCCGGGGGCCACTAACAATCGGTGGGCATCAATCGCCCGAGATTCAAGCTTGCCCTGCCACGAGTGGATTTTCTGAAAAAAGTCCGAGAGCTCAGAAACAAATTGCGAACCGGTGAGCTTTTCTAAGATTTTTAAGACCTGCTTCGTGCCAGATTGCACGAGTCCTTTCCAAAAATTTTCTTTTTTGCCCCCAGGATCGCGAAACCATCGGGCAACCCCTTCGGTAAAAATCATCGCTAGTTTCTGAGGCGCGTTCAGGAAATCAATCGCGTGCTGCGCCGGAGGAGTATCCAACACGACGACATCAAATTTTCCCGAGCTCACCGCGGACAAAAGATTCTCTAGCGACGTAAATTCTTGAGATCCACTGAGCGTGGTCGTTAATTGCTTGTATAAATTATTTTGAAAAAGTTTTTCACTCGAGGGATCTTCGCCCGAGGCTTTTCGTACGAAATCATTGAATGTTTTTTGGGGATCGACGACCGAAGCCCACAAGTTTTCTTTGACTTGAATCCACTCGCCAGCCGTTTTCAGGCCGAAAGTGGTTTTTAATCTTTGCGCCGGATCCACGGTCAGCACCAAAGTTTTTCTGCCCTGGCCCGCGAGCCAGAATCCGATGGCCGCAGCCATCGTGGTTTTTCCAACGCCCCCGGTTCCAACGCAAACGATGACCTGGGCCGATTGCAATTCTTTAATCATCGCAGAACCTCGGCAATCTGATCGACCGACGATTCAAAGTGATTGCTCAGAACCCAAGGAAGTTTTTGGGCTCCGGGAAATTGCTTGGTAGCCAGCTTTTGGCGCTCCAGATGACCCTCGACAAACTTTTTAAACTCAGGATTTGGTTCGGACTCCACAAGATCTGGCAAACACCGATTGATCCAAATTTTTGGTGCGCCCCAGCCCTTTTCCTGCAGTTTTTGACTGGTTTCCAAGGTTTCTTGAATCGGTAGTTCTTCCGGCAGGGTCACCAAGTGAAATTGCGTGATCGCTTTGTCTTTTAAAACACCAATTATGGATTTGGTCTGTTCAGCCATCGGTCCAATTTGAACGGCATTCGAAAGACCCACCGGCGCATCTAGTAATGCCAGAAAGTGACCACTTGCAAACGCATCCACAATAATTACTTCGTAATTTAGGGCCGGACCAATGTTTCGCGGAGGCCCGCTGGTGACTTTGCCTAAAATAGCCAGTTCCGACAAACCCGGCGCAATTTGGATGAGTGTCCTGGAAACGGAGTTTTCAAAGAACAAACGATACAGAGTTTCTGATTTGAGCAAATGCAGGGCATATTCTCGCAGACACGAAGTCCCGTCCCAGAGCACCACGTCCACCCCCTGCTTCCAGGGTACGGGCGTATTTTTGATCGACTTTTGAAAAGCGGATTCGAAAAAGCTTTGGTGGCCCAGCTCGGCTAAAAGGGTTTTCCGGCCTTTTTTAGCCTCGTTGAGAGCCATGGCCGCGGCGATGGAAGACTTCCCGACACCGCCTTTTCCTGAAATAAATCTAATTTCCATGATGGCCGCACCCTACTTTGCCGTAACTTTGATGGGAGTCTCTCATATAGTGCTTGCCTCAAGTAACGAAATTTCTTATGTTTTGCCGCACTTTTAGCATAGGAGCGTTATGAAAACGTCGGTCGAAAATAAAGGCCAGCTTGCACGTCGTTTGAATGTGGAAATTCCAGCCGACATCGTCACTGGAGCTTTCAATAAAATCTACACCCAAATTCAGAAAGAAGTGCATATCAAAGGCTTTCGTCCCGGCAAGGCTCCGATGGCCACGGTTCGCAGTCTTTACACGGACCGCGTAAAACAAGATGTTGCTCAAGACTTAATCCAGCATCATTACACGCGAGCAATTATCGAGCATAAACTCAATCCGGTAAGTTTTCCGGAATTTGATTTCACCGTTCCCGCTGACAACGAAGCATTTGCTTTTTCCGCCAATTTTGAAATTCGACCCGAAGTTCAATTAAAAATGTATGAGGGAATCGAAGTCGAAAAAGAGACTTTCGCTTTTGAAGAAAAAAGTGTGGATCAAGTTTTGGAAAACATCCGCTCGTCGAACGCCGAATGGACTCCCATTTTAGAAGATCGCACGGCCCAGATGGGCGATATGGCGACCATCGATTTCGAAGGTTTCGTTGACGGCAAACCCTTGCCGCAAGGATCGGGCACGGACTTCCCGCTCGAGCTGGGATCCCACCGCTTTATCGAGGGCTACGAAGAAGGCATTGTCGGCATGAAAGTCGGTGCCCAGAAAACTTTGACTTTAAGTTTTCCCGACGGCTATCAATCGGCTGAGCTTTCCGGGAAACCCGTCGAGTTTAAGGTCACGCTCAAGGGTCTTAAGAAAAAATCTTTGCCCGAAATTACGCCTGAGTTTTTAAAAGAAAAAATGGGCGGCAGCATCGAGAGCTTGGAAAAATTGCGCGAGAACATTCGCAATGACCTCGAGAAAAATGAACGCACGCGCATCGAAACGGATTTCAAAAACCGCATGTTAAAAACATTGGTTAATTTAAATCCGATGGATGTCCCGGCCTCGTTGGTGAAAGAGCAAAAAGAGTCTTTGATTCAAGACATGAAACAACGCATGACCCAACAAGGTTTGGCGGAAGATCAATTTGGTGAGTACGTGCAAAAATGGGATACCGATTTTGAAAGCACCGCCAAAGAAATGATCCAGTCTGGATTTATTATCGATGCGATCGCCAAAAAACATGATTTGAATTTCACCGACGCGGATCTTGACCAGAAATACGAAGAGTACGCGAAGCAAACCGGCATCGAGCTGGCGCGGATCAAAGAATTCTATTCGCGTCCGGAGCAGTCTCAGAAAATGAGCTACATGATCACCGAAGAAAAGGTCATGGCGCATTTGATGAAGACAGCTAAAATCAAAGAAGTCGCGAAGGATAAACTAAGGTAACAGTTCCCTTTTTGTAGCGATATGAGAATTCAGGTTTTCATATTCAGTTTAGTCGAGGAAGTCTCGTAAACTTAGAGAATGAAACCCGTGCTGTTTAAGAAAGTTCTGGCTTCGGCCGGATGCCTAATTCCCCTATTTATATTTCAAAACTGTGGTTTGGGTCGAAAACCTTTCAGCCCCGGCTGTATTAACTTAAGGTTCTTCCAAGAGCCTTACTGCTTCAAGCCCTTCATAATCTTCCAGGCTTTTAGGTGACTGTAAGCTTGGAACACCTGGAAGTCCGTACCCAAAAGTTTTTCTTTCGGATTTAAAGATCCGGCTTTCTTGGCCTCTTCATTCCACCAATTGGCGATGGTTTTCTTGTCCGATTTGCCGGCGATTTCGGCGGCTTCTTTGGCTTTGGCTTTTTCCTTCTCGCCGAGCAAATGTCCGACGATGTCTTTTTCGCGAGAGCTTTGCTTTTTGACGATGGCTTTATTGAATGACTCGACGTCAACATCTTCGATTTCAATGTCCGGCGTAATTCCCTCGGCCTGGATCGATTTTCCGCTCGGCGTGTAGTACCGTGCGATCGTTAATTTTAAGCCCGAACCATCCCCCAATTTGATAACGTGCTGAACGGAGCCTTTCCCGAAACTTTTTTGCCCCATGATAACTGCGCGTTGATTGTCTTGCAGCGCTCCCGCCACGATTTCGCTGGCGCTGGCTGAATACTCGTTCACCAAAACGATAACCGGTACATCGGTAAATTTCGCTTTTTTGGTGGCGGTGACGACCTCTCTATTTTTGGTATCGCGACCCATGGTGGAGACAATGGTTCCTTCTTTGATAAACAAATCACTGACGCGTATGGCTTGATCTAGCAATCCCCCCGGATTTCGGCGCAGATCGACAATGAGTCCTTTCAGGCCACTGGATTTTTTCAGTTGGTCATCCAGCGCTTTTTCCAAATCTTTGGCCGTACTTTCGATAAAGCTGGTTACGCGATAGTACCCGTATCCATCTTCCAAATCCGTGAATTTTACTGATTTAAATTTTACACTGCCACGAACGATAGAAATGTCTTTCGGTTCTTGTTCGTCCTCGCGCACGATGGTTAAGACAGTTTTGCTTCCGCGTTTCCCTTTCATTAGGGCCGAGGCTTCCACCAAGCTTAAACCCTTGGTCGATCTTCCATCCACTGCAACCACCCGGTCGCCCGGCTTGATCCCCGCTTCCCAAGCCGGGGTATCTTCGATGGGAGATATAATGGTTAAAATTCCATTTTTAATCGAAATTTCAATTCCCAGGCCTCCGAATTCGCCGGAAGTTTCACTCTCAAAGTCTTTAAAAAGATCAGGAGGCATAAAGCTCGAGTGGGGATCAAGTTCCCGAAGCATTCCCTTGATGGCGCCATAAATTAATTTTCTCGTATCAACGGGCTCGACATAATACTGCTGAACTAAGTTCAAAACCTTTGTGAAATTCTGCAGATCTGCATAGCGATCTTCAGCAACGGCGCTCACCATTTCCCATTTGAAGAACGTTAGCCCGGTGCAAAGTAAGACACCAAGGACCAACCCTTTCAGGAAAGTAATCTTGCGCTTATTGCCAACTGATATTGGAGATGTCATAGCCTCTTCCTTTCATCCAACTTTTAGGATCCATAGTTTCTGAAAAATGTCTGATTTCAAAATAAACGCCGTCGGCCGAATTGTAGGGAAAATATCCCGACTGTCCGATCAAATCGCCCGTTCGCAATTCATCGCCGATTTTTAAGATCGAGTTCGCTAGTCCCGCGTAGACGGTGTAATAGTGATCCCCGTGATCCATAATGACGACTTTCCCAAACTCGGGGATGAATCCCAAATGAGAAACTTTGCCGGAATAAACCGATTGCACGGGAAGGCTACTGTGAGTTTGGTAAAACCAACCCCGATGACTGAAGACTAACTTGTCGCTGGGATCTTTAAAAATTCCATAACCGCGGGTGGCCGGAGTCTGCACAGGATGGGATAGCTGTCCCCGCTGATCCGGGAAAGCTTCCAAAGCGAGCGAATCCAGCAAACCGGTCTCGTTGAGCATGCCACCCGATTTCTTTGCCTGAAGTCGACGCAGCTTCTTTAACGTTTCTGACTGATTCACGCGCAAGTCATTCAAAAATTCAGATCGGGCTTGGTTCTGCGATTTCAGATCCTTTTCTTTGACCAAAATATCTGATTCTAGCTTTTTTAAGTTTTCCAGCCGCACCAAAAAACTTTTTCGCTGTCGATCCAGATTTTTCTTTGTGTCCTGGTAACGGTCGAGCATTTCCAGATCGCGCTTGGAAACGATTCCCAGAATTTTCATGTTCCGTTCAATTTGTGCCGAGTTGTTGGCTTTAAATAAATATTCACTCCAGGCCTTGGCGTTAAATTGATTCAAGAACCTTAGTTTCGAAAGAAGCAGCGTGCGCGTGCTTTTTTCCTCTTTTTCGAGATTCAGAATTTTTTCGGCCAAAAGACGAATCTGCGTTTCCGTCATGATGCGCTCTTGATCCAGCTTCGATCGCTCGTAGACGACTTTTTTAACCCGGCGATTAATTTGGTAAAGCGAGCCAATCACAGACTTAAAATCTTTTTCCTGCTTTTGAAGTTTGTTTTGGGCGCGTTCAATCGACAGATCGCTTTTTGTCGCAGGTTCTGCAGCCCAGGTTAGCATTGAAGCAATAACCAAAAAACCCATCATTCAGCAACGGCCCCCAGCTTTTCGGCGGCCGAAAATCCTGAATTTAGCCGGAGCACACAAACCGCAGCTGCTGTCGCCCCGATGAAAACAAAAGTTGCCATTAAAACGGTGGTGCTTAATACCGAAAGTGGTCGAATTTGATGAGCGATGTAGAAGAAAAGCTCTTCTCCGATCAGAACTTGTTTAAATTTTTCAAATAATAAAGAGGTCGCGATCAAACTAAGACCCCCAGCAACGCTGCAAAAAAAGATGCCCTCAAAGACAAAAGGCCAGCGGATGTAGCTCTGACTCGCGCCCACGAGCTCCATGATCTCAATTTCCTCTCGTCGCTGGTTGATTGAATTGCGAATAACGAAAAGAACCATGAACAGGCAGCCTAAAAACAAGATTCCAAAAAGGGAAAATCCGACTTGGCGAAAAACTTTGACGATCGCGCTAAATTGCTCGAGCCAACCTAAACCGTATTGAACATCTTCGACCTCGGGACGGGATTTTATTTCTTGTGCTAAAGAACCCAGCTGGGCGTTCAACCCCTGGCGGTCTACTACTTTTTTGAACTCAACCTGCAAAGAGGACGGAATGATCTGCAAAAGCCCGGGGTCTTTCAACAGATCAGGCGCGTGACTGGCCATTTGCTCTTGCAAGCCTAAAATTGCGGACTCTTGTGAAATAAAACGGATTGCCGAAACCAAAGCGGATTTGGAAATAAAACTCTCAAGGTCGGTTCGGTTGGAAACTTCGGGTTTAAGGTAAACGTTCATCTCGACTTGCGAGCCCCAGGACTGACTTAAAGTTTCAAAGTTCAGGGCGGCCAGAACACCGATATTTAAAACGGAAAAACTGGCAAACAGAGCCCAAAGAACAAACAGGTTTAAGACGACTTTACCCTTCCAAGCTTGAATCATGTGGCCCCAAAGCCAACGGACGGATTGGTTCATTGACCGTCTCCGGCGAGAATCCCGTCAACAATCTGAATGCGACGCTTTCTGCGCGCTTCCACTTGAGCGATGTCATGAGTGGCGATGAAGACCGTCGTGCCGAGCTGACAAAGTTGTTCCAACAAATCCAAAATCTCTTGGCTTTTCTTTGGATCTAGATTCCCGGTGGGCTCGTCGGCGATCAGTATCCCAGGCCGATGAATCAGTGCGCGCGCAATCGCGATCCGTTGCTGCTCTCCGCCGGACATCACTTCAGGGATCTGATCTGATTTTTGCGACAAACCGACTTGAGCCAGAACCTCGCCCACCCGTTTTTCAATATAGGATGATTTTTCGCCGCGCACGTTGAGCGGCAAAGCCACGTTATCAAAGACTGATCGATTCTTTAACAAACGGAAGTCTTGAAAAACAACGCCGATGTGGCTTCGAAACTGGGGCAAAGATTTTCGATTCAAACTTGAGACATCAAAGCCGCCGACCTTGATGCGACCCGAGCTCGGACGGTCAAACGCGGAAAGCATTCGGAACAAAGTTGTTTTGCCGGCTCCACTGGGCCCCGTAATAAAAACAAACTCGCCTTTGTCGACTTTGAAATCGATATTTTTTAAAGCATGAACGGGACCCGGATAGGTTTTGTAAACGTGATTAAACTCAATCATCTAAATATTTTAGGGCTATCCGTTAGAGAAGTCCCTCCGACGCTAGTCTAGAATCCCGATTATAATGTACTATTCGATTTCCTAGGCGATCTCGCCGTTATGAAGACGATCGATGATCAACAAATGTTGCTTGCGTAAAGCGAGACTTAGGGCCTGCGAATCTTGTATGTGCCCGCCCGACAGGGCCTCTTGATAGCTGATTTTAATCGTGCGCAGAACCGCGCCGTTCGAAAACACCCGACTAACTAAAAAAGGATTGGCGTTGCCCCAGTCCTCGGTCTGAACGTGATAATTTTTCCCGCGAACCACAAGATCTGAATTGAAACCTTTGACCATCAATAATGAATGATCAGCCAATGTGAAAGTGTCAAGAGACTGGTCATCCCATTATGATACGAACACCAATTGGAGTAGCCGATGATCCCAAATGCCTGTTAAAGTGGTTCTCACGTCTCAATATGTAACAATTTTGGGCACCTGAATTGCTCTAGACTATTGTGAGCTTCAAAGGAGTTCGTATGAAACAAGTTACCCTGGCTATGGTTTTAATCTCGGTATTGTTTGCTGGTTTGCCGGCTTTTTCGACCGCGAACACAGTTCCACAGGGCGGACCCGGTGTTTATCGCCAAGTAACTGTTACAGCCGAACAAGATGAGGCTTTAAAAACTTGCGAAAAGCTTGGGGTCAGCGAATCTGATTTAATTATCACCGGTAAAAAAGTTTTAAGCGAAAGCCAGCGCGCTTGTTTGGTCGCTAAATCCGAAGCGGGAATTGGAGCTTGCGGAAAAACATTCGGCGAAGCCAAAGCTGCTCTGAAAGAGTTTCGCAAAGTTTGCAATGAAGCAAAGTACGGTGATTTAAAAAAATGCGTTGAAACAGCGGTTGCCTGTGCCGACGAAGATCCCGATTCAACTCTGAAAGAAACCGCCGAAAATCAAAAGTTATATAGAGAGCTTGGCTTGGATATCGATTCGAACAAACAAGCTGTTAAATCAACTTGCGCCAGATACGGACGCAAGGATTACGATACTCAAAAGGGCGATATCGCCACAAAGTTGCGTGAAGCCAAAAAAGATTTGGAAGCCAGCCAAAAAGAAAGAGCCAAGGCCGCCGAAGAGTATTCTACAAACAAACGACGGCAAGTCGAAAAACAAGGCCGGGTTCAAGAGCAAATGAGTAAACTTGTTGATGAAAATCAAAAAGTGGCTCAGGAGCGAGCTCAAGACATGAGCAAAGGAATCATCGAATCTGAAAAAGAACAGGCTTCTGTCCGAGTTCAAAATATTCAGGCTCAGGGAACGATCGCAAAAATCCAAGGTCAACGTGCAAACGATTTATCAAGATTAACTGATTCAATGATTTCGTCGAATTGTATGGCTAAAATGGATTTGCTACTTAGACAGTGGGCTATCGAGGGCGCAAAGTCCGTTCGCGGCTCTGCGGCTTTGTTTCAAGCCAATGCAGATAAAAAACGTCGCATCCAGGGCGAACACCAGGCCTGCATTGAGCAAGCCACAGGAGCCCGCAGACAGCTGCGAAAAGAATATTCCGCTCAGGTGCTGGCCGTAAAAGAACAAATTAAAGGCAACGATCGCCAGGCTGCCAGCTTAGAAGAACAAAAATCCCGTCAGGCCTCGGATTACCAAGCGTTTTTAGCTCGTCAGGGCGTTAGCCAAACAGAAGCTTACAACCGCGCCAATGCGGAATTGGCTGCTATCGGACAGGAAAACACAGAAATCGAAGGCATTCGCAGTGCTCGCGGCGTCGAAGCTGAAAAAGCAATCAAAGAATCTGCGAACCGAATTACCGAATTATCAAGTGCCATGGATAATTTGGGATCTGAACCTCGCGGAGAAAAACTTCCTAACGATGCAATCACTCATGCTCAAGAATTTTTAACGACCGTAGAAACCTTTAATGACTCAGCCGCTTGCAAAGGCATGGTTCCCGTTATGGAAAAAATGCTTTCAAAAGGTATACTGAGCGCCGTAAAAGCTATCGGAGCTCCTAAAACTACAGATTCAACTTCAGGCTCCACTTCCACGGGCAAATCCGACGCTCGGTAAGGTCCTGACGCCGGGCCCCGCCTAGCGGGGCCTAGACCCCTGTTAGATTCCCCGAACTCATCGTCTTCGCTACACTGTCGTCATGATAAAACGACTCGTTATTTTAGCCGGTGTTCTTTTGATTTTGGGCGGAGTGGGATCCTATGCAGGTTACCGCTACATCAAGTCCACCCTGCCCCAAATGATTACTCTTCAAGATTACAAACCCCTGCTGCTCACGCAGGTGTTTGATCGAAATAAAAAGAAAATTGGCGAATTCTACAACGAGCGCCGGGTGCTGATTCCCTATGACCAAATTCCAAAACAGGTGCTCAATGCCTTTATCGCAGCCGAAGATGACACTTTCTTCACCCACAGCGGAGTTAATTATTTTGCGATATTTCGTGCGATGTTCGCGAATCTTAAGAGCGGTCGCAAAGCCCAAGGAGCGTCAACAATCACTCAACAGGTGGCGCGCACGCTTTTACTGACGAACGAAAAATCTTATATTCGAAAAGTTCGCGAGATCATGCTGGCTCATCAAATGGAAGAAAGTCTTTCGAAAGAGGAAATTCTTTATTTGTATTTGAATCAGATCTATTTCGGCTCCGGTGCCCACGGAATCGGAATGGCCGCAGAAACTTATTATCGCAAAAAAGTAGACCAACTGGATTTGGCCGAAGCTGCCATTTTAGCGGGTTTACCGAAAGCCCCCTCCGAGTATTCTCCGATACGTAATCCCCAAGCCGCAAAAGATCGTCAAAATTATGTTCTAAACCGAATGCGCGATGTGGGCTTCATTACCAAAGAAGAAGCGCAACAAAGCAAAGACCAGCCCATCAAAGTTTACTTGCGCGAGAATTACGAGGAGCATGCCCCCTATTTTTTAGAAACCGTTCGTTTATTATTGATTCCCAAGGTCGGCGAGGAAAAGTTATTAAACGAAGGTCTTACCATTGAAACCTCGCTCGACTTGGATAAGCAACTAGCCGCCCAAATTTCGACCGAGACTCACTTGAAAGAATTGGACAAGCGCCAGGGCTACCGCGGCTCCCAAGCCAACGTGACCGACCCCAAAGAAGTGGGCGAGTTTTTGCTCAAGGGCCGCAATAAACTGATTCAAGAATCCAACCCCGAGCGTATCATTTTGCCGGACGGCAAATTCCAAGACTATGGGCCCTTGGATTTAAAATATGATCTGGCCAAGGGCCTGCCGGGTTATTTGAAATTGGGAAAAACCGTCGAAGGCATCGTCTCGAAAGTTGATGATACCAACGGCTTGGTCGTTGTGAAATTAGCCGAGGTCGAAGGAGCTATTGATTTTAAAACCATGGACTGGGCACGAAAGCCCAACGCAGAAAAAAGATCCGACTTGGACGTCATCAAAAAACCATCGCAAGCCCTAAAAATGGGTGATGTCATTTTGGTAAAAATCAAATCCGCAAAATTCGAGAAAAAAGCTGCGGCCCCGGCAAAGAAAGGCGCGCCCCCGGGAGCTTCGATCGCTGCAGGGAAATACATCGAAATCGAGCTCGATCAAATTCCCATTGTCGAAGCGGGCCTTCTTTCGGTCGAGCAGCAGACCGGCGATATATTAGCCATGGTCGGTGGCTACGATTACAAGCGCGATAAATTTAACAAAGCGGTGCAGGCCGCCCGGCAAACGGGCTCTTCGTTTAAGACAATCGTTTACGCTTCGGCGTTTGATAAGGGTTACACCGCTTCGACTCCGATTTTAGACGCGCCCCTGGTTTACGACGAAAGCAAAGGACCCTCTGAAGATAGCGAGGGACAAGAAGATTCCAAGGTTTGGAAGCCGGTAAATCACGGACACAACTACGCCGGAGATATCATTTTTCGCAATGCCATTGTGAAATCACTCAATATCCCGACGGTAAAAATCATCGAAGACATTTCGGTCAACTGGGTCGCAGATTACTCGAAACGCATGGGAATTTTCTCAAATTTAAATATGGATTTTACGTTGGCACTCGGATCAAGCAGCGTGACTTTGTACGAGATGACAAAAATGTTTGCCGAGTTTGCTAAACTCGGGAAAAGAGTTCGCCCCTGGGTTGTGCACAAAGTGGTGGATGCCAACGGATCCGTTTTGACGGAAAAAGTAAGCTTGGACGAAAGGTTTGAAAAGCAAATCACAGAGCTCGATCAAAAATGGGAAGAACGCCGAAAAAAATATTTCGAGATGAAACAAGCCGGAAAAGAAATCGATCCCAAGAAATTACCCGACGCAAATTTCTTTTTTGATGATCCCGATCAGCTAATTCGCCCTCAAACAGCGTATTTGGCGACATCTCTTTTGCGTGCGGTTATTGATGATCGCGATGGTACCGGAGGACGCGCAAAACAGATTGGCCGCGATGTCGCCGGAAAAACAGGCTCTTCCAGCGGATATTTTGACGCCTGGTTTATTGGATACACTCCGCAAATCACGACGGGCGTCTGGGTTGGCTTTAATCAGGAGAAATCTATCGGTAAAGGAGAAGTCGGAGGCCGGGCTGCGTTACCAATCTGGATTGATTACATGAAAGCCGCTCACGAGGAGCTTCCCCAAATGACTTTCCCAATTCCAGAGGGTATCGTCTTTGCCAACATCGACGCCGAAACGGGTTTGCTGGCGTCGACGAAATCCAAATCGGTCGTGCGGCAAGCGTTCCTCGAGGGAACTGAGCCATCCTCTGTCAAAGCACAAAAAGAAGAGGAGACCGATTTCTACAAACAGGATCTGAATGAATGAAGTCAATTCACCTTTGGGGAGTAAAACAGAATAACCTTAAGAACATTGAGGTTAAAATTCCCTTGGGTTCATTGACGGTTGTTTGTGGTCCCTCCGGTTCTGGTAAATCCTCTCTCGCTTTTGAAACCTTGTTTGCCGAAGGTCAGCGCCGCTTTATCGAAAGCATGAGTAACTACGCTCGGCAGTTTTTAAACAAAGCTCCCAAACCCGATATCGAAGGCGTCAATAATATTCCACCGGCGATTTCGATTGAACAACGGAACTCGGTCAAAAGCTCGCGGTCCACCGTAGGCACGACAACGGAATTAATTGATTACCTGCGATTACTTTACGAAAAGATTGGCCAGGCTCACTGCCCGGTTCATCACGTCAAAACCGTCAAGCAAAGTGTAACCGAGGCCGCAGACTTGGCGTTGACAAAGTTCAAAGGCGAACGCGGATACATTCTGGTCGAAATACCGGAAGACAATCGTTTGTTTGAGGGGAAAAAACTTCATGCTCTGTTGTTGCAAGAAGGCTACCTGAGAATTTTTGTCCCTAAAAAAGAAGCCAAGCCTAAAGTCAAAGTTTCGACTGTGCTGAAAAAGAAAAAAGTCGAGACCGAAATTATAGCTGAGCCAATTTTGCTCGGCGAGGTCGTTGAAATCGGAAAAGCGGGTTCCGCGAAATCAGGAATTCCGACAACAACCTTTTACCTGGTGATCGACCGCTTGGCTTTTGATCCCGAAGACCGAGGCCGGCTTTATGATTCCCTGGGGCAGGCTTATGAAGCCAGTCTTAAGTTCATTAAAACCGGACTCGCACGCCGTGCTTTGGTTATTAACACGGATGGAAAAATTTTAAAACTCAGTGAAGAGCAGATGTGCCCGGTGTGCGGTTATCAGCCGCCCGTGATTTCCTCGCGCCTGTTTAGCTTCAACAGTCCTGTGGGCGCTTGCCCTTCCTGCAAGGGCTTTGGAAACATCTTAGAAATTGATGAAAAGAAAGTCGTTCCCAATGACGGTTTATCGCTCGCCCAAGGGGCTTTAAATCCCTTCACCATGCCCAGCGCGGCGGATGACAAAAAAGAACTTCTGAAGTTTGCGCGAAAATCTAAAATCAGCACCGAAATTGCTTGGCGAGATTTGCCAAAAGCCCAGCGCGATGTGATTTGGAACGGGAACCAGGATTTTTTTGGCGTCGTTGGCTTGTTTCAGTATTTGGAGCAAGTGAAATACAAAATGCACGTGCGGGTATTTATATCGCGCTACCGTTCGCCGTTTCTGTGCCCGGATTGCAAAGGCCATCGTCTTCGTCCCGAAGCACTGGCCGTCTTGATCAACGGCTATTCGATTAAAGATTTTTCAACAATGACCGTCGAAGAGCTTTCAAAAGAGTTTGCTAAATTGAATCTGTCAGTGATGCAAACGGAAGCCTCGACCGAGGTTTTAAAACAGATCAAAGCTCGTTTGGACTTTCTTTTGCGGGTGGGGGTTCATTATCTAACTCTTCACCGAGAAACGCGAACCCTGTCCGGAGGAGAATTTCAACGTATCATGCTGGCTAACCAACTGGGCATGGGACTTTCCCAAAGTTTGTACGTCTTAGATGAGCCGACGGTCGGTTTGCATCCGCGCGATAATGATCGTTTGATTTCAATTTTGAAGGACCTAAAAAATCTGGGGAACACGCTTGTGATCGTCGAACACGATCATGACGTCATCAAGAGCGCCGAAAATATCATCGAAATGGGCCCCGGCAGTGGGCACCTGGGCGGAGAAGTTATTTATTCAGGGCCGGAAAAAGATTTTTACGCCTACGCAAAATCAAACACGGTTCGATATCTACTTCCCGATAAGAACTGGGTTCCCAATCGTATCGTGCGACCAATTGACATTGAAAAGTACAAATACAAGATCGTTCTAAAGGGTTGCAAGGGAAACAATCTTAAGAACATCGATGTTGCATTCCCTTTGAATCGCTTAGTGACGGTAACGGGCGTTAGCGGCTCCGGAAAATCCACTCTCGTGTCCAGCACCCTTTATCCGGCTTTGGCCAAAGCCTTGGACGTCGAGCACGTTCCCACTGCCGAGTATGCCTCGATTGAAGGGGTCGAACATATCAAGGGCGTCTTGCTCATTGATCAGTCGGCCATCGGCAAATCGGCCCGCAGCTCTCCCGTTACCTATTTGAAAGTTTTCGATGCGATTCGAACTTTGATGGCCGGGGTGCCCGAATCGCAATTGCGTGGTTACGCTCCCGGAACTTTTTCTTTGAATGTCGACGGCGGACGCTGCCCTTCGTGCAAAGGACTTGGTTCGGAAGAAATTGACATGATGTTCATGGATAACGTGATTATTCCTTGCGATGTTTGTGATTCAAAACGATACCGCTCAGAAGTTTTAGAAATTCAGTACAAGGGCAAAAACGTCTCGCAAATTTTGTCCATGACCGTGAACGAGGCCATGCAGTTTTTCATTGCCCACCCCAACATTCGAAAACCTTTGTCTGTTTTAAAAGAGGTCGGCTTAGACTATTTGCAATTGGGACAGCCGGCCGTTTCATTGTCCGGCGGAGAATGCCAACGACTAAAAATCGCAAAAGAGCTGAGCCAGGCTCAACAAAAGGCAACTTTATATATCTTGGATGAGCCCACAACCGGCTTGCATTTTCGAGAGGTTGAACTGCTTATGGCCGTGCTAAATAAGCTGATTGAAAGTGGGGGTTCGGTTCTTTTGGTGGAACACAATCAGGACGTTATCCGGGGATCTGACTATTTGATCGACCTGGGGCCCGAAGCCGGAACCAAGGGCGGCACCCTGGTCGCCCAAGGAGATCCCGAGACCGTCATGAAAGTAAAAAAATCCCTCACAGGTCAGTACTTAAAGAAGTATATTGATTCCAAGCATGCATCTACCAAGTGAGTTCAAGCGAATTCTAAAGGAACTATTCTCCAATAAGCGCCGGTTGGTCTTTGTTGCCGTGGCCGGTGCGGCGATGGCGGCTGCAGACACCACCAATGCGAATTTAATAAAATACGTCTTTGATGGTTTGCAATTTGGAAAAGTTGATCAGATCAAAGAAACATTTTTGTTCATTATTGCGCTGGCTTTCATTAAAGGCATTTTTCGCTACATTCATTTTTACAACATTAATTACGCCTCGGAATTGGTGGCGCAAAGTTTTCGTCGCCAGCTTCAGAACAAATTCATGCGCTTGAATCTAGCTTTCCATAATAACTTTGCCTCGGGCTCTGGCGGTTTGATTTCGCGAATCCTGTATGACATCACCATTATACAAAACGGCCTTCGCATGTTTGCCGATTTTTTTAGGGAGCCCTTGCTCTTTATTGGCTTGATGGGCACGCTATTTTATCTAAATTGGAAGCTAACTTTGTCGATTTTAATTGTGCTTCCCTTGGTGCTTTTGTTTTTGCGCCAAATTTCTAGATCCATTAAAAAATACAGCGTGAAGGGTTTAGAGGATCTGGAAGCGATCACCTCGACGATCAAGGAAAGTTTGGATGGTGTGCGCATCATTCAATCTTACAATTTGGAAAACGAAATGGCCGGGCGCTTTTATAAGCAGTCGGATACATTTTTGTATTCTCGAAAACGCATCCATGCGCTGGTGGAGTCTTCGGGCCCCGTGACCGAGTTTGTGATGACCCTGGTCGTTTTCTCGATCATGCTTTATATGGCGATCGATATCTCCAAGGGCAATTCAACTTTTGGCGATTTTATGAGCTATGTCGTCTGCTTGATGATGCTCAGTGCGCCCGTCAAAAAGTTGCAAGAAAGTTACGTGCGCATTCAAGAAACTGGCGTGGCCGGCAAACGTCTGTTCGAATTACTCGATGAAACCAGCGAGGTCCCAGAAACTAGCGATCCCAAGCCATTTCCTAAGGACTGGAAAACCATCGAATTCAAAAACGTTTCCTTTCGGTACGGAGAGGCTCTGGTTCTCAAGAATTTGAATCTGACCATTTCGCGCGGTTCCTTGGTGGCGTTTGTGGGTCCTTCGGGTTGCGGCAAATCCACACTTTTAAATCTGCTGGAGCGCTTTTTTGACCCCATCGATGGCGAAATCCGAATTGATTCAATTCCGATTCGCGATTTTCTACTTCGAGATCTTCGTCATAACATCGCGCTGGTGTCGCAAGACGTTTTTCTGTTTGGTGAATCCATTGAACACAACATTCAGGCCGGAGATTTTACGAAAGATAAAGAGCGCATTGCCCTGGCGGCGAAAAAAGCCAACGCGCATCAGTTTATTTCCAGTTCTCAAACAGGCTACACCAAACGCATTGGAGACCGTGGCGGACTGCTCAGCGGTGGTGAAAAACAGAGGGTTTCCATTGCACGTGCTTTTTTTAAAGATGCGCCCATTCTGCTCTTAGACGAAGCGACCAGTGCCCTAGACTCTGATAATGAACGTGAAGTCCAAAAGGGCCTGGACGAACTCATGAACGGGCGAACGGCGCTGGTCGTGGCTCACCGGTTATCTACTGTTGTTAATGCCGATCAGATTTATGTTATGCGCGCCGGCCAAATCGTCGAACAGGGAACGCACAAAGAGCTTCTGGCGAAGCTTGGCGAATACCACCGACTTTACTCGATCCAAAACACAAATTAGAGAATTTACTTTCTGCTGCGTCTTTTTCGAAGAAATCACAATTCTCCGAATCCCACTCACTCCGACCAAGGTCCTGTCGCAACTCGCTACAAAAAGGGAACTGTTACCTAAGTGTTACCTAAGTCCAGTTTCTTGGAGTCCCCCTTAAGCTTGTCGAAACTTTTGACGATCTAAATATGTACGAAAGTTTCAAAAGTCGGAGGACTTCAATGATCAATTGGGACGAGTTCGAACATATACACGTAATCAAGAAGCTGCGCCATATCCTGCAATCATGGTGGAACGTTGATGTGTTTTTTACGGACGAGCGTGGCCTGCTTAAGGGCTACGACGCCGCGAAGACCATCGTAACCAACCCCGGAGTTGGATATCTAATACAGAAAGAACCAGCGCAAGCCAATCTGGCTGAGTTCATCAATAAAACCATCGAGGACCTGCGCATTTCAGACAACCGCTTTGCTCTCAAAAAATGGGACATGGGCGGCTTTGATGTCGGATTCTTTCCGATCATGATCGAAAATGACTTCATGGGGACCGTGGTTGCCATGGGATTCTTTAAAGATGGCGCCAACGCCAACCGTCCAACCGAAGTTCGCGAGCGCCTGGCGGCTTTCGGAGCCTCTGTTGATATGATCGAGCAAACTTTGGGCAAGTTCAAATTTATGAACGAAGACGATGACCGTTCCCACTTCTGCGAGGTCGTGGGCCTGGTCGCCGAAGAAGTTGTCACTTTGCATTTGGAAATTACCCGTCGTGAAGATCGAATCCGTGAATTAAATAAAGAATTGGGTTCTCGCTACAAGTACGACAACATGATCGGCAAATCAAAACCCATGCAGGCGCTTTATGGTCTGTTGGATAAAATTAAAACGGCAGACACAACGGTCTTGATCCAAGGGGAAAACGGAACTGGTAAAGAGTTGATTGCGAAAGCCATTCACTTTAATTCGCCCCGCAAGGGTCGTCCCTTCGTGATTCAAAACTGTTCGGCGTTCAATGACAATCTTTTAGAATCCGAACTGTTCGGCCACATCAAAGGATCCTTCACCGGGGCCATCAAAGATAAAAAAGGTCTTTTTGAAGCCGCCGACAAGGGAACTTTTTTCTTGGATGAAATCGGGGATACGTCACCGACCATGCAAGTAAAACTTCTGCGCGTGCTTCAAGAAGGGACTTTCACTCCGGTCGGATCAACAGAGATGCGTCGTGTGGATGTACGTATCGTCGCGGCGACCAACCGAAATCTCAAGGAAATGGTCGAGCAAGGAACATTCCGAGAAGATTTGTATTACCGCTTGAACGTCATTAATCTTCGAGTACCGCCCCTCCGAGAACGAAAAGAAGATATTCCGTTATTGGCCGAAGCTTTCTTGCAGAAAGCCTCGGAGTCCAACGGCGGTGCGAAACGGACCTTAACTCGTCGTGGTTTAGAAAAACTTTATGACTACGCATGGCCGGGCAACGTCCGAGAGTTGCAAAACGAAATGGAACGACTGGTGGTTTTGGCAGGAGAGGAATTAAAAATCCTTCCAGAAATGCTGTCGCCTAAAATTCTTGAGGCCGGTGAAAAATCCAAGGTCCAGGGAGCTCGTCTTCAAGGTAAACTGAAGGACGCTCTGGAAGATCTGGAACGCGAGATGATTAAAGAAGGTCTGCGACGAACAGGCTGGAACAAGTCCAAGCTTGCCAAAGAGCTCGGCATCTCTCGCGCGGGTCTGATTATGAAGGTCGAAAAGTATGGTCTAGACAAACGCCGTATGGCTCGGGCTACGTAGCTTAGAAACGTCACGGCTTGCCCGTCGATGCATCCAAATACTAGATTTTGTTGGAAAGGGACGGCTGCGCTGTCCCTTTCTTTTTTTCCTTATCGTACCAGGCGTGGCCAGTGACAATTATTGTTCCTAACCGAAAAGACCTAGTCCTTGGTCTTTTAATTGTAACTGAACCTAATTTTGGAATACGAATCCTGGGCGCGAACCTTGCTAACCAGGTCGGGTGAGGAAAACATGATTCAAAACATTTTAGAGACTCCCTCGATTCAAAGACTGACTGGCCTGATCCGTAATCGGTACGGTAAAGGCTTAGAAATCAATTTTCTGGTCGATACCTCGGCCAACTTTTTTGACTTGAAAGACTACTCGATTTCCTCGGGGGACTTGTACATTCCCATCGTCCAAAAAGACGCCTTTTTGGGCATGGCCAAGGTTCCAAAAATCAATGATCTGCCGAACTCTTCCATTTTAGCGATTACAGAGATTGTTAAACTGATCTTGGAGCCGGCTCTTTATCGAAAGCTTTTAGAGACGAGACTCGAAGTCGCCGAGGCCGCAACATCGATCACAAATACCAGCCAAACGGCCCAAGCCATCTTGCTTTGCTCGACCAATCCCCATTTAATCTCTAAAGCTTCGATTCTTTTGCACGAAAACGGAAATCGTTGGGCGATGCTTCAGTACTCGGATCTGGGATCGAAATTGGGTTCGCCCGATGAACTGCGGGGCCTGGGAAAAGCCACGATTTTTATACCGGATTTATTGCTTCTGGGTCCCCAAGAAATCGAAGTTCTTGTGGATTTCTTGAAAAATTCGGACGCCGAAATTCATCCCCGTTTCGTCATTGGATCCACTCGCACGATGAACGAGATCCTGGAAAACGACGCGATGGACGTTCGGCTGCAAGCCTACATTTCACCTTACGTTGCGGACCTGGACCGATGGTCCCCGGACATGAAGACAATGCAAGAGACCTTTATCCTTTTGCTTCAATCTTCCCAACAGTCACGCGACAATCATATTTAACTCTGAAGTGACCTTGACGGTCTAATCCATCTGGTTAAAAATTTAAGGGATGGATTTAATTTTTAGAGAGTTTCTGAATACGAGCCTTGGTCTAGGTGACTTTAAAGTCATTCAACTTGCCGGTGATGCCTCGGCCCGAAAATACTTTCGCGTCGCCCTGGGTGAACGCACTTGGGTGCTCATGAGCTGGGAGCCCTTTGTCGCCAGCGACTATCCCTTTCTTTCCGTTCAAAATCTTTTTAAGAATTGCAAAGTGAGTGTTCCCGAAGTGGTGGCGATCAGCCAAGACAAGGGTCTGCTGCTCCTGGAAGATCTTGGAGATTTAACTTTGGAGCGAAAGTTCTGGGAAAATCAAGATGCCGGTTCAGCAGTAAAGTACTATCACCAGGCAATCGAAGAACTGATAAAGATTCACTTTGACACCGCAGATTCTAAAGTCGATTCAACGGCTCATCATTTGAATTTCGACACGGCCAAATTCAAATGGGAATTCAACTACAGCAAAGAACATTTGCTCGAGGGTTTAGGTCAGTTAAAATTGACCCCGGCGCAGTTGCAGACAATTGACACCACGGCCCACGACATCAGCGCACGTCTAGACCAAGAGCCAAAATGGATCTGCCATCGCGATTATCATTCCCGCAACTTGATGATTAAATTGGATCAAGTTCGAGTCATTGATTTTCAAGATGCCCGTGGCGGTCCCATTCAATATGACCTGGTCAGCTTGCTGCGAGACTCTTACGTCGGGATGTCCGATCAGATGATTACCGAGCTTGCCGCTGACTTTTGGAATGTCGCTAAGAAAAAAGTCGGGAAAGATCTTTCAATGGAAAGATTCCAATTAATATTTGAACTTCAGACGGTTCAACGCTGCATGAAAGCCTGCGGAAGTTTCGCAAGTTTCTGGATCCAACGCCAGGACACGCGCTATTTAAAATACATTTTTCCGACTTTAAAACGAGTGCAAAGATCACTTTCCCATTTCCCCGAATACAAAGACTTTGCGCTCTTCTTAATCGACTCGGGTCTTCCGGAGAAAAAATTCGAATGAGCTTGATGGCGATGGCACTGACGGCAGGTCTGGGGAGCCGGCTTCGCCCCCTGACCGAAAACATGGCTAAACCGGCGGTTCCGTTCTTAGGGCGGCCTTTGCTTTGCCATGCGGCTCGCCACTTGGAGCAGCTTAAGGTCGATAAACTTGTTTTAAATTTGCATTGGTGCGGAGAAACCGTAAAAAATATTTCCCAGTATCTGCCCGTAGATCTAAAAATCGCTTTTTCCGATGAACACAGGCAACTTCTGGGTAGCGGTGGTGGAATTAAACAAGCCGAACCCTTACTCGCAGGCGCAGAGAACATTTTGATTTTTAACGGCGACGAAGTCTTTTTACCCCAGTCTGCTGACATACTTCTGCAGATGTTGGACTTTCATTTGAAATCCAAAAACCTGGCCACACTGCTGGTGATGGAGCATCCCGGGGTGGGCCGTGAATTTGGTGGCGCTTGGGTTCAGGCCGACAACAGCATTGCGAAGTTTTCAAAGACCCCTGTTGCGGGTCTTAAGGGTTACCATTACGTCGGCTATTTAATAATGCAGGTCCGGGCCTTTAAATATTTTACCGCGCCCGCACAAGATGAAAATTTGCTGTACGACTGCTTGACCCGGGCCATCGAGGCTCGCGAAAAAGTACAGGTGTTTCCCTGCAAAGCTCAGTGGTTTGAAACTGGCGACCTGACTAGTTTCATGAAAGCAACAAAAACTATTTCAGATCAGGTCAAAGACCCGCAGCATGCGCCCGAGATTACAGACCTGGTTGAATTTTTGGATTCGACGGTTCATCTCGGTTCGTCGATTTATCTCGACGCCACTTTGGTGCCTTTTGAAAAACCGGGCCGCTGTGATATCGCAGTGAAAATCGCGATTGAAGACTTTGTCGGCGGCGAGTTTTCAATTCGACCTAAGGACGATTTCGGTTTGTCAGACTTGATTTGGTTTCGATCGGACAATGCAATGCCTGGGCGTAAAGATGAACTTTGGAGGTCAACTTGCGTCGAATTGTTTGTCGGAGAAAAGGGAACGGTCAACTACACGGAGTTCAATTTTTCGTCGACATTAGATTGGAATTCTTATTCATTTGAATCGGAACGCACCGGAATGAAACCCTCGCCCATCGTTTGTCGCGTCCATCAGACTTTTAATAATGCGGGCGAGGATCCCGTCGCCAAGATCGGCTTTCAATTTGATTTGGATGTTCTGCCGTTTGATATTGGTGTCGCGGCCGTCGTCGCTTGGAAAGATGGCCTAATCGAATATTACTCACTCAAACACTCCGCAGACAGACCGGACTTTCACAATCGTCAGGATTGGATTTGGAGATTAGGATGAAAAACATAAGCGTGAGTAATTTTCAATTGGGCATCGATCGCTTGTTGACCGAAAAACCGCTGCAAAAAGAATTAAATGGTCTGCGGCTGGCCCTTCTTGGAAATCAGGCTTCAATGACTTCCGGGTTTCAACATTCCCTCGATGCCCTGGCAAAACATCCGGATATTTTTAACATCACGGCGGCCTTTGGTCCCCAACACGGCATGCGCGGGGAAAAACAAGACAACATGGAAGAGACCAAAGACTACCAAGATCCCCAATATGGGATCCCAGTTTTCTCGCTGTACAGCAGCACCCGTAATCCCACCATTGAGATGATGAAGCACTTCGACGTGTTGTTGGTGGATCTGCAAGACGTCGGAACCCGCATCTACACGTTTTTAACCACGCTGCTTTATGTGCTTCAAGCTTGCGGTCAGCACGGCAAACAGATTTGGGTGCTGGATCGTCCCAATCCCGCAGGTCGCCCCGTCGAGGGCACTTTGCTAGAACCTGGCTGGGTGAGCTTCGTCGGCTCTGCCGAAGGCCTGCCCATGCGCCACGGATTGACCCTCGGGGAAGCGGCCAAGTGGTTCGTGCAAAAGCTGGGTCTTAAAGTGGATTTAAAAGTGATTGAGATGAAGGGCTACCAGCCGGAGCTGGCTCCCGGCCACGGCTGGCCAACGGAGCTTCCGTGGGTTAATCCCTCGCCCAATGCTTCGACGGTGTCGATGGCTCGCTGTTTTCCAGGGACCGTATTGATCGAGGGGGCTTTGATGAGCGAGGGGCGCGGCACCACACGCCCTTTGGAAACAGTCGGGGCTCCCGGACTGGACATGAATAAAATTTTGATCGAGATGCAAAAGCTCTCTGCCGCTTGGATGCAGGGTTGCCAGATACGTCCCTGCTTTTTTCTACCAACTTTTCAAAAACATGCGGGCGCGATTTGCTCCGGAATGCAAATTCACGTGGATGGCCCGGCCTACGATCACAAAACATTTAAACCCTATCGGTTGATTGGCCTTTGGATGAAGGCGATTAAGAAAGTTCACCCGCAAGAAAATGTTTTTCGGCATTTTTTTTACGAGTACGAAAAAGACCGACTGGCTTTTGATTTAATTAACGGCGGGCCTTCTTTAAAAAACTGGATTGAAGATTCGACCGCGACGGCGGCCGATTTCGAACAGCGACTGGTCAAAGATGAAAACCAGTGGCTGAAAGAGCGAGAACAAATTCTTATTTATCGCTGACGAAAGATTGTTTGTCCGATTCAAAACTGTAGCGTCGCTTGATCATCGCAAACATGGAATCGCTCGCCACACCGATCCGGTCACCATTAAAATCTTTAAAAGCACCCGCGACCGCCGCGGGATCACGCTTCACGCCAAATCCAGTTCCGCCAACCGTCGTCGTTGTTGAAGCCGCCGATCCACCTTTAGAACCGCCGCCTCCGGCAATGGCGTCTTCTGCGCCGGCCGTTGCATCTTTGCCCGCCGCAGCCTTTGCGGCGTCTTGCGCTTTGGTTTTTACGTCTTTTAGTGCTGACAATTCGGCCGAGTTCAATCCCGCTCCGCCAGTAAAAGCTGATGCGGTATTTAAAGCGCGACCGTCGGCCGTCGAGACTGATTTTAAATCTGGAGAAACCGTAAATCCGGAACCCGCGGCCGCTTTATTAATTTTCTTGGCCGTTTCAGAAATTCCGCCGTCGGCAAATTCATCAGTGTAGGACGGATCTAAAGTGGGATTAACATCCGACTTTTGGGTTTCCGAAAGTTTTTTAGCTCCCGACATGTTTCCGGCAGTTAACCCCGAAGCCGCAGCACCAATTCCCGCCATCGCACAAATTCCGCAAGTTCCCTTGATCGGGCAGTTCGGGCACGTTGCCGCCATTGTTGCAATCATGGCTGCCAATGCAGCCAGAGCTGCAGCTTTACCACTGCCCTGTTGTGAAGAAGCATCTTTAGCGTTGTTTTGCATGCCCTCGGTTTTCGAGGGCATCGGATCAACGATCGTCGACGGAGTGTAGCTCGCGGTTCCGCCCACACCCTGAATAGTTTTGACCTGCGATCCTGGCTTCGGAGTGACACCGCTTCCTGAAATCACCACGCCTGTCTGGGCCGTCGCAAGAAGGGGTGCCAGGGCAACCATCGTTGCAACTGCAAATGAGAAGATAGAATTCTTCATAAAAACTCCTTAGCGTTCAGTGGCCATAAGACTGGGCCGATTGTCGCGATAACGTTCTTTAACTTTTTCCCAATTTGATCTTCCGTTCGGGCCCGTCCAAGCTCCTTGTGAAGCCAGTCGACGCTCTTTCGCCGCTTTGGCTTTGGCACCGGCTTTTCCACGCGGATCTCCGTCGGGATATCCCCCTCCGGCGACTTTAGCTCCGCCGCCCCCACCATAATCACCCGCTAAAATATCCGCCGACA
>JAYUPS010000203.1:0-3401 GCA_043759945.1 Bdellovibrio sp. | reverse complement strand
TTCTTTGACCCCGTGGACGCTGCGGCCGACAAACCATAGGCTGACCATCACCAGCGCCACTAGCGCCACCCCGACCAGCAGGGGCACATATTTTTTAAACATGCTGCAGTTTTGAGAAACTAATTATCCGGGTCAAGATTATTGCTACACCCGCTGCGAAATCGCGATAGAATATCGGACTATGAGATCAATTATAAAAAGTAAGGAAATTGCCCTGACGCCGTGGAAAAACGGATTGGGAGTGACCTCAGAGCTTGCCATTCGCCCTGCGGGCGCCGACTTTAAGAAAAACGACTTCGACTGGCGTCTGAGCAGCGCCTTGGTGACCGGGAACAACGTTTTCTCGCATTTTCCAGGCTACAATAGACTGCTCTTTGTTTTATCCGGCCACGGTCTAAAATTAAACAATTACACGGTGGGGCCCAGTGAATCCCACCGCTTTTTGGGTGAAGATTCCATTGAGTGTGTTCCCGTGGGCGGACCGGTTCTGGATTTGGGAGTGATCTTTAACCGCTCTCGTTTTCGTTGTGAAATGGAAGTCCTGCAAATCGACAAAGCGGCAGAACTGAAGCTTACCCGGGGAACTTTTTTTATTAAGGGTTTAAACACGGATCTTAAAGTGGGCGATACACCGCTTCCGGCCATCGATATTCTTCAGATTGAAGCGCCCGACAATTGCGCGGTGACCGCGGATCGGTATCCGGCAAAAATATTAAAGATTTCTATTCGGGAAAGTTAGTTGCCGGGAACTTTAGGCTTTGGACTGTGGACGCGGACATGGCCAGAAATGAAAAGCCATGCCCGCAAGGAATAAATTACCGACTAACTTCTATTGACCGCCGCGGATGTTGGCCATGCAATCCCACCAGTCCGGGCTTCCGAACTCAAGCGCGTCGCAAGAATTCAGTGGGCTTACTTTCATTGGAGTTCGGATATTGGCCATGCAGTCCCACCAGGCTTGGCTTCCGAATTCCAGATCGTCACAAACTGCGCCAGCTACGCTGACCGAGAACAAAACGACCAAAGATGCGAATAACTTTTTCATGCTTTTCCCCTTTCAAAGGATAAATTATCTTACATATGCAAGATAAACATAAAGGCGTTATAGTTTTAGTGTTATCACTCTGTAAATTTATAACTTATTGCATCAGCTTATTGCTGGTCAGGATTTCCCATGAATTTAGAAATTCCCACTCTTGCGGGACAAAAGTCGGCCGAGGAATATCTTCTTCAGCTCATCGAAACTAATTTAATGCAACCCGGCTTTAGTTTACGATGGCTTGCCCAAAAATTAGGCTGGCCAAACTCGTTGATCACGGAAATCAGGAAGGGCAATCGAGTAATTCCCTTCAATCGTTTGGTGCAAATGGGCCGAGCTTTGGAGCTCGATCTTTCAGACATCGAGATTTTAGTGTGGCTAAGCCTGAGTCAATCTGACGCTGTTGAAATTTCAAAGTTCGCTCAGGACATGATCGACGTTAAATTTCAAACCAACTCGGGCTTAAAAAAAACGATACCCAAAAAAGGGCGTTTTCTAAAACCCATCGATTTTGCAACTTTCGAGTTTATAAAAAAATCCACTCCGGTGACGACACCCCGAATCTTAAAAGAACTGCCGTTGGTGCAAAATCGAAAATCCGAATTTATTCGCGATTCGCTGGAACGACTGCACGAAAGACAGTTTATCACCGAGACCCCCTCGGGCTGGGTTCCCCTGCATGAGAACCCCGTGCTTCAAGAGGTCAAAAGCATCCGGGATCCCGAAGTGGAATACGCCACTTACTTAGAATTTCAGAATGACTTCTTAAATTCCAAACTGCCCTTGGGGCGAATGATCTCGGGCTTTTCGTCACTGACTGCCGAAGAGTTTATGGACATCGCCAAGCAGATTTCCCAGCTGGTGAATACGGTCGAACAGATTGGTAGCCGGCGACCCACTGGTGAAAAACCATGGCGGGAAGTTTTCCAGTACCATTTTGCGGTGACTCAATTTTCAAATCAGGACCCGGAAAAATATCGGGACTAGTGGTTTAATCTTTAGTTACGGGAAACTCTGAGCTTTTCAATGCTATAAGCATTATGGCTATCGCGATTCCAATTCTGGTGAGTCTGACATAGAATTTTAGCAGCTATGAAAATTCAAACTACAAAATCTATGACCTGGCTATTGCTTTTGATGCACTTGGCTTTTGAAAGTGTTAGCTGTGTCAGTATTGATTCACAACCGGCAGACTCACACAAGAGCGATAGGCCCTTGCCGATCGCAGAATCTGACAGGCGTAGAACAGCACTGGAGATTGAGAGAAAAAAAGAAAGTCTGGACCTGTCCAAGCCAGCCGATAAAAACTCTTACGTAGTTCAGGTGCTAAAAAGCGATGTTGATTGGTATGCAGGATCTAAAAATGGATTCTTGGCTCTCGGAAATACGAGCCGAGACTATTTCCATAAAATTAATCTTAGCTTGGTTTGCGAAAAGGACAGTTTTGTCCCAAGACCCCTTCGCGGTAGAACAATTCAATGGAGAATTACAGACCAAATTACAGGCTCGGGCCAAACTGACCTGAAAGGAGAGGTTAACATTTCCTTTCGAGCTGCAGAGCCCAATCCTTACAATCGAATAATTTTGAAAACGGATCGATCGTCCTATGAACTGCCACTTGCTGGTTATCTTCAAGTCGAGGGCACCAAAGAAGAATGTGGTGGAATGTGAGATGCGCACCGATAAACTCATTTACTTCATTGGCCGGACGGCGCATTTCGCAATCGTGTTCACATGGTTTTTTCGAACATCATTTATCGCGAATCGACTAAATAAGTTATCCTGTTTTGACAATCCTAAGGAGCTGATTTTTCTGCGGCATTTTTCTTAAAGACCCGCACAACCAATTTTTGTTCTTTTCTAAACACTTGTTTCAGAATTGTAACTTTCGCAACCTGTCCCAAATTCCCTGGAAGTTGACTGAGCTCCTCAATCTTAGACTGCAGTTCCGGCGACCATGTCTCAAGTCTCCGGGCGCCAAGTGCTGCTAATATTTTGGGGTAATCTCCGTCTGCCGACAAACGATTAACGATTGCGGATTCTTGGCCGATTGGTCCAATGACCGTACCGACACCACTAGAATCGTCATCCAAATCAGCTTGAAAGCACAAAATCTCAGTGGGAGTGTCTGAAACAAATGGTGGGCAAAGCGCCTCCAGCTTTTGTAACGCTCGTGTAAATTCTTCGGCTTCAACTTCGCCGGCGCCCCTGAACCAAAGCAACCAGTCTGTCGGTTTCTTAACTTCTTCAATCGGCATTTTCTTTGTTAAGAGATTTTTTAGCGGGCTTCCAACAGCTAACTCAAATTTAAAATCATTCGACCACTCGGAAAGTAGGGTCATTAAGCCTAGGATTACAACAA
>JAYUPS010000202.1:0-8856 GCA_043759945.1 Bdellovibrio sp. | reverse complement strand
AAATCCAAAATCGAGGGTCGTGGGTCCAAAGATCGAAAGAACCGGCACTCCGGCCACGGCGGCCAGATGCTGCCCTCCGCTGTCGTTCGACACAACTCCCTGACATCGAGAAAGCACCACCAGCGTCTCCCAAAGATCCGTCTGACCCGCCAAGCTCCGGGACTGATTGCAAGCTTCCAACAATTCTTGGCACAGGTCTTTTTCATCGGGCCCGCCCATCCAAAGCACTTGATCCCCGTTCTTGATCGCTTGCCGGGCAAGTTCTAAAAATTTCTCAGCGGGCCATTGCTTGGTGGGCCAAACACTGCCCGGGAAAAAAGCCCAAGTGCGCGGACCAACGGGAAGCACCGGCTGATATTTTATCAGGCGGGCGTGATGACTTACGGAAAGTTGCTCGGGGATTTGGGTTAAAATTCCCTGGGGGCTTTTTTGATTCCATAAAACTTTGAGCCACTTCTTCCACTGGGTATTGAACTCTCGGTCGAGCGGACTTAAAAGCCCGATCAAACGCAAAGGTTCCGGCGCGCGGACCCGGGTCACTCGATCCGTAAAGAAAAAGAAATTCCAAAAAGATTTAAATCCAATGCGCCGTTTTGCTTTCAAACCAAATGCCAGCAACGCGGAACGCACCGAGGGATGCGGCACAAAGATCCATTCAAACTTTATTTGCTGTAGATCCGACCGTACCTGGCGGTAACTTTCGCCTTGGTTTTTTTTAATTTCATGAATTTCGTCGATCACACCCAAAGACTTCATTAAGGGACCAAGACCCTTGCGGCAGACCAAATGAATTGCAGCATTGGGACGCTGTTTACGAAGTTGTTTTAGCAACGGGATCGTTAAAAGGACATCTCCCAAGAAAGCGGTTTGGATGAGTAAGATGGGCTCTGACAACTTTGCACTCCCCGGAAAATACTTGAAAGAATTTGAGCCAATGACAGCTGATCGTAGCACATGTCTTTTTCCTGGCAATCTTTCTTCCAGCAAGGGCTGCAAGGCGCGGTCGTTAAAAGCTTTTCACCGCGATCGTAAAGATCAATCTCGACCGCACAGCTGGGACCAAACCAGGCTATCACATGTTTTTTATGAGCAATGCCCAAATGCATTCCCAAGGAATCGCCCGTCACCAAAATATCACAGGCCGCAACGCTGAGCGAACCTTCGCGCAGACCCGCGATTGTTTCGGATTGAATCACGGGAAGGTCTCTTCCAATTTCTTGATTTCGCACCTGATCTTCGGGACCACCCAACAAAACTAAATTCTTTAGGCCCGCAGCGATCAGTTCTTTTAAAATTTGCCGGTGACGTTCCACCGTCCATTTTTTTGCCGGCATCAAAGCACCGCATCCCGTATTGAATCCAATGACCGGTTGATCTGGAGCCACCGACCAAATGGAATGCCGTTTTTGAATTTGGATTTTTTCAGGGGCCGAGGTTCGCAAATCGTAATCGTCGCGCCGCCAGGAAAGACCTAGCGCTTCTGTGATCAACTGCGTTTCTGGTTTTTTATTTTTAAAAAACTTTTTCTGATCACTCAGACCAAGTTCCCAAAGCTCTTGGGCCTCGGGATTTGCGACGACAATTCCACCAAAACGGGGCTCCATGCGAAAGCCAAAAACTTGATCGATGCGCAGGCCACTCGCAATCCCTGCGGCCACCGCTGATTTATCAATCACAAACCCAATATCGAATTCGCGCCCCTGAAGTGCGAAAAGATTCGGATGCGAAATTGTTAGAACTTGATCGATCAAAGGGTGACCCTGGAGCAAATTCTGCATCGGGGCTTCGGTAATCCAGGTTATTTTAGACGAGGGATACTTTCGCTTAATCGGAGCTAAAAGTGAAGTCGACCGGACCACCGCGCCCATGGCTCCCAAATGAATAATCAAAATAGAAATTTGTGGTCGGTCTTGGGAAGCACATTGAGAGTCACAAACGGCATTTCGGCCGCAGGGCTTGTAACCGTTGAAATAGCGACAATCGGTAATGGGAGCCATGGCACTCATTCCCTATTTTAGAAGATCCGGATGCCCAACCGATAGGCTAGATTACGGGTTTCCGGGATAAAGTTCGGTTACTTCCGAGACCAAAGCACCGATTTTGATTCTGGCTTCAATCCGCAGGATGTATTTGCGGTCATCATCACTGAGCCAAATAAAGATATCTCCGGCTTGCTTGAACTTCCCTTTCAGTTCAACTTGCGGCTTAACGACGATCGCGTCGAATTCCCCGGCTTTGGTCTTGAGCTTTTCTTTACGGATGGCCTGAGCTTTAAAAATCATGTTGTCGTTGTCGTCCGCAACACGAAAGGCAATTTCTTTACCCACTTCCCAGGTGAAAAAACGCATGTAAAACACCGCGGAATAAAGACTTTGGGTGTATTCTTCCAAGTCCCACGCTTGTTTCTTCTCTTCGACACCACTTTTATCCGTTACTTTTTTCTCCCAATAAGTGGCCTTGTTCCCGTCAAAAAGCATTCGGGCTTCTTTCAGTTGCGAGGTCTCTTTCACGTGCAGGGTGTAAACCGAGGGGACCAAGGTTTCATGATCCATTAAAATTTTTGCTCGGTCCTCGACTTTATAAATTCCGGAGTACCAATCACTGGTTTTTGCCGTCATTTCAAAATGATAAGATTTTTTCTCGTTCACCGTCGCCAAGGGCTTGACCTCTAAAGTCATGGTGCCGGCTGAGACCTTGTAATAATCCACCGCGTGCACAACTTTTTCACCCACCCGAAAAGGATCCTTGAGCGGGCGCCGCCCGTCGAAGCCAAGATCACTTTCTAGGTCGGGTTGGCGACGTTGGGGTTTTACGGCCTTGGAGGTTTTGGTTTTTACTCGGTCTTTTTTCGTTACCTTTTTTGGTTCCGGAACAGCTTGGTCTTGCGCGACAGGTGAGGTGGCGGTGGCATTGACGGGGTTCTCATCGGGGATGACGATTTTTACTTTGTTATCGAACTCGTCAATGTGTTTGAGCTGTTCTTCTTTTTCGTGGCGCAGAAATTTTGCGGAACATCCCAACGCCGTTAATATAACAAAAACCAAGAATGCTTTAAAAATCATTCGTATTTTTTCCATCTTCGGTGCACCCACATCCACTGTTCGGGATGAGCTAAAATGATCTTCTCTAGAGCCTGATTGTATTTTTCAGTCATCCGCAGCATTTGTAAATCTTTGTCCTGTGTATTTTCGATTTCAGGGTCCGTTTTGATGGGCTCGCCAAAGGTTATGAACGTATTGAAGTTCTCATCCCGGTAGGTCGTGGCCGTGATGACCGGGGCCCCCGTCTTCAAGGCAAAAAGCGCCAGCCCATAGGCCGTTCCCGTCGTTTTCCCGAAGAACTTTGTCGGCAGGCCAAAAGGTCTTCCCATGAATTGATCCAAGACAAAGGCGACCGAATTTTGATTCTTCAGAGCCTTTAAGATTTGGAAGGCCGTTTCACGTCCGTGTGCATCAATAAACTTCGTCCCGTTGCGCGCCCGCAGGCCAAACCAAACATCATTAAAAGTTTTATTCTTAAATTTTTTGGTAATCAAGCTTACTTCCATGCCAAACAAAGACATGTAGGCCACCGCCGCATCCCCGTTTCCGATGTGCATGCACAAAAGAAGCGTGCCCTTGCCTTGGGCCTTGGCTTGGGCAAAATTCTCGAGCCCTTCAAATCGCACTTCTTTGGATAGGCGCGCCTGGGTGAACGACGGAATTTGAAGAATTTCAAAGAAATTATAACCCATCCAGCACAAACTTTTTTTTACCAAAGCCTGGCGCTCTTCTTTGGGCATCTTGGGAAAAACGATGGTGACGTTACGGAGCAGGGTGAACCGACGCAATCGCAGAACATCCCACCATAAAAAAGCCAACACCCTCCCCAGTTGCCACAATAAAACTTTGGGCAGCAGAGAAGCGATTTTACTCGCGGCTTTAGTTAGTAAGCTTGTTAAGACGGACCAAAAACTCATCCGATCCCATCCCCCATTCAATCGTCATGGGAACAATCTGAACTTGTGGGTGATTCTGCATCCATGGACCCAGTTTGACAGCATCTTTTTCCGTCGTCAGGACCAACGCATTTGGGTTAGCGGCTTGGTGGCGAGAAATTTCATCTAGACTTGCCGGCGGATAGTCATAGTGATCGGCGTATCCCCAAAATTTTTCGACCGGTCTGCCTATTTTCTTTTCCACCAACTCTTTGAATTTTTCGGAATGCGCTAAACCCGCAAAGGCCGCAATCGGACCCGCATGCGAAAGAATTTTTTCAGAAATCTGAAGATCAAAATCAATTTCCAGAACTGGAAAATCATCCGGCAAGCGCGCACGCCATTCGGCCAATTCCACTTCGGAGACCCAATTAACTTTTGTCAAAAGGACGTAGCTTGCCCGACTCAGCGAGGAAATCCCTTCGCGGTAGAGTCCCTGGGGGATGATTTTCATTTGCCGGTCGGAACTGGCATCGATCAAAACCAAGTCCAAATCGCGGTGCAGGGCCCGGTGTTGAAAACCATCATCCACCAGAATTAAATCTGGTTTAACCGACTGCCAAGCCCGATAAGCCGTATCGTATTTTTGGGGCCCAACAAAGACATATGCGCCCGGACAAAATTTCGCCAAAAGCGTAGGCTCATCGCCGAAATAGGCCGCCGGATTGGGATGCATCAGATCCACCTGGGCAAAAGTTTTTGATATCGCTTTATAATTTCGGCTGATGATGGCGATTTTTTCGAACCGGTGTTTGTAATGATGAAACAGGGCCTGCACCACCGGAGTTTTTCCGGTTCCACCCGAGGAAAGATTGCCAACCGAGATGACCGGCACGGGCAGCTTCACCTGATCCAGAATATTGTAATCGTAGGACAAATTCTTGATGTGGCTCGCAAGCCTCCAAGCCCAGGACAAGATGGAGGTCATCGGAGAAACTCTTCCAGCGAGTCGCTCACGCGTTTGGTCGCACCCAGATCCCCGAGCTGCCCCCGAATTTTTTTAAGGTCCTGAATCACGGATTGCTGGTGGCCGGGGTCCCGCAGGTAGCGAGCCATCAAGTCCGCCAGATGCGCGGGTTCCGTCCCCGTCTGCCAACGCTCGGGCACCACTTCGCGATTTAAGATTAAATTCACAATACCAAAATATTTTACGCCGCGAACAAACAGGCGCGCAAAAATACCGGTCAACCATTTCATTTTGTACATGATGACCATCGGCTTTTCCAACAGGCCCACCATTAACGTCGCCGTACCCGAAGCCGCAAGAACAATGTCTGAGAGATGAATCATCTCGAAAGGCTCATCTTTGATAATCATAATCGGGAATTTCAAATCACCGATGCGGTCTTGCAGGTACTCTTTAGTCAAGGTTGGAGCCACCATCAGGAGCACCCGAACGAACGGAAACTCTTTGTGCAATAGGGCTGCAACCTGGAGCTGAATATCCAGATGTTGTTTGATTTCTCCGCGCCGGCTGCCGGGCATTAGCCCCAAAACCACTTCGTGTTCTTGAATTCCGTAACGGCTGCGATGCAAAGCCCGATAGGAGTCTGTTAAGTACTTGGGGTCCAATTCGTCCAAAATCGGATGCCCGACAAAATCAAAGGGAACGCCTTGGCTTTCGTAGAAGGGAATTTCGAAGGGAAAAAGCAATAAAACTTTCCGGCAATATTTTTTAATTGTCAGCACGCGGCCTTTTCGCCAGGCCCATACTTGGGGGCTCACGTAATAGACAACCGGAATTCCAAGAGAGTGCAGTTTTTTTGAAAGCATCAAATTAAACTCGGGGTAATCCATGACAATCACAACCCGGGGTTTTCTTTTCTTCGCTTCTTCTAAAAGTTTGTTAAAAACTGATTTCAGGTGCCCGTAGGCTTCGAAAATTTCCGCAGCTCCCACGACGGCCATTTCTTCGGATTTTCCCAGACGCACAAATCCCAGAGCCTCCATGGATTCCGTCCCGACGCCAAAGGTTTCTATTCCGCGATCTTGTTTTTGCCAGTGTTCGATTAATCTTTGCGCAAACAAGGCGCTGGAGGCTTCGGCTGCAACAATCATTACGGATTTGGTCACGAGCGAAAAGCCCGCTTTTCAATCTCCAGGGCCAGCTCCAAAGCTTGAACGCCGTGTCCTGCCGGAATCTCGAGAGCCCCTTTGGCTTGGACGGCTTTTATGAACTGTTGGGTTTCAATTAAAAGATGATCACGCTTGGGAATCGACTTCTCTTCGACTTCCACGGGTTCTTCTTGCATCGGTTTCCAGGTTTGAAATTCTAAAATACTGTCTTGAAAGTCTCCGCGAAACGCCGAGGATCCTTGAATACCACGCACGGTGCGCATCATCTTACCGCCGATACGACTGGCCGAAACCACCACGTTGCGGCCAGATTTAAATTCCAAAGCCGTTTCGGCCCAATCAAAGGTCTCGGAAACGACCTTGCCCGCTCTGCAAAAAATGACTTCTTTAAAAGAATCATTCCAGCGCAAGGCTAAATCCAAATCGTGAATCATCAAATCTAAAATAACCGAGACATCCGCGCCTCTGGTTTTGTAGGGCGCATGTCGGCGGAACTCGAGCATTTGGGGATTTGGAAATTTGGCTTTGAGCTCGCCGTACACCGGAGAAAATCGCTCGCTGTGCCCAACACTTAGAATCAAATCCTTGCTTTGAGCGATTTGCATGAGCTCTTCGGCCTGCGCCAAATCGTTGGTGATCGGCTTTTCAACGTTCACGTGGATTCCGCGGCTCAGGAAATATTTCGAAAGTTCATAATGTGTTTTGGTGGCCGACGCGACCGTCACGGCTTCGGCGTTTTGGGCAACTTCTTCCAAACTTTGAAAACAACGCACTCCTAATTCCTGCGCGATGAACTGCGATCTTTCTGGACTGGCGTCGTACACTCCCGCGAACTCAAAGCCGAGCTCCCGGCTCAAGGCTTGGTGTTTTTGGGCGTGAAATCTACCTAAGTATCCGACTCCGATAACCGCTGTTTTTAACATTATCTGGCAATCCCTCGCTTGGAACTTTTAATAAAATTAATCAAATATTCGATATTTGGGCTGTGGGTGCATTCGACTTTAATACGGGCAATGCTCTCGTCCATTGTGTCGGTACCCATAATTATAATTCGCAAAGCCCGGTGGACGTTTTCGACTTCTTCGGGCGGAAAGCCCTTGCGGGAAAGTCCGACCTTGTTGGTCGCGCGGCAAACGGCGTAATTCCCTTGAGCCTTGGAAAACGGCAGAATGTCTTTGTTGACCACGCTGCTACCTGCAATGAACGCGTTTCGCCCGACTTTGGTGAACTGATTAAAGGCACAGACTCCGCCGATGACGACGCCGTCCTCGATTTCCGTGTGTCCGCCCAAGTGGGAATCATTGGCGATCACGACGTTGTTCCCGATTTTGCAGTCGTGACCAACATGCGTGTAAGACATAAAATAATTGTCGTTGCCGATGGTGGTTTCTTTATCCCCTTTGTCGGTCGCGATATTCACGGTCGAAAACTCGCGAAACACATTGTTGTTTCCAATTTTCAGGCGGGTGTCTTGAGATTTGTAACTGATATCTTGGGGCGGACCACCAATAACGGCTCCTGGCGAAAATCGATTGTTTTCGCCGATTTCCATAACTCCAAATTTGGATCCGAGAGTCACGTGGCCTTCGATAATGCAACCCCGGCCGATTTTAACCGAGCCTTGAATCAAACAGTAGGGCCCAATCTCGACATCCTCAGCTATTTCCACGTTATCCCCGATAACGTTACTGGGATGAACCTTCATTATTTTTCCTTTTCAAAGGCCTTGATCACGTCGTCCGACAGATCCATTTCTTTTTGGGCAAAGATCACATTCTGCCCCTGCTTCTCGAGCACCATGGAAAAACCTTTTTCTTTGGCGACGTTTTCAATCACTTTGCGCATTTTTTCCAAGATCGGCTCCAAAAGGTCTTTTTCTTTCTTTTGAATTTCGCCCTGATTTTCGGCCACGACTTTTTGAAACTTCATCATCTCTTCTTGAAGTTCCATTTGTTTTTTGCCCAAGACTTCTTCGGACAAGACAGTCTTTTTCTTTTCCAGATCCATGCCCATTTTTTCGATGTCGGCTTTTTTCTTGTCTAAACCCTCTTTGCGCTTTTTGAATTCACCGTCCAAAGTTTCCTTGGCTTTTTTACCGGCCTTGGTGGCTTGAATGACTTTTTGCATATCGATGTAACCAACTTTTTCCGCCAACGCGGGAAAAGTCATCAGTAAAACTAACAACCCAGAAAACATCTTCATATTTACCTCCAATTAGAAAGGACCACCTATAGAGAACTCAAAAACCACGGGATCATCCGAAATATCCAAACGACGCAAGGGGAAGCCCCACTCAAACCGCAACGGACCAATCGGCGAAAACCATCGAAAACCAAAGCCAACGTCGCTGTAAAAATTTTCACCGGTGATGGTGTCGTCGGCTTGTCCGATATCAAAGAAAGTCACGCCCTTGATTCCCACTTCGGAAATCAAAGGGAACTCAAATTCAGTTTGATAAACCAACTGTTGTTTCCCCCCGAAGGGCACATTGGCGCGACGGGTGGCTTCTTCGACCGAATACCCCGGACCGTTGGGTGGGGCTGCATTCAAGCGACTGAAAGCTTTGGCCGAGTACTTGGTTTGACCCACGCGGAAGAACTGATACCCGCGCAACGAGTAAGGACCGCCCAACAAAAACCGCTCATTAAAAGGCGGCTCTTTGCCCTGCTCGTGCGCGGTAATGTAGGAGTAATTCAAATTGTTCCGCCAAACGACTTCCCAAAATACTTTTTTAAAGTATCGGAATTTGGCGTCCCCTTTGGTGTATTTTAAATCTCCACCCAACCCCGCGTACTCGAGACTGG
>JAYUPS010000201.1:0-8879 GCA_043759945.1 Bdellovibrio sp. | reverse complement strand
GGACCCACCAATTGATGCCTGAGATCCGTCTCTATAAACTTCTGGTCGAACAAAAACCCCAGAAAGGACTTGAGCACCGCGGTCTTTCGGTTGCGGCTGGAGGCCTGGAGTGGACCCCACCTCACTTGAGATTGGTGGCAGATGGTAAGGATTTCCTGAGCCTGAATTTGGGGGTGTTTTTCGAAAGTTTGCGCCAAATCCCGCCCGTAAGCCCGCAAAGTGTGCAGAGAACTTGACTTGATATTTTCCATATGTTTCAGGAACTTAGGAACTAATTTTTGGAGCTCGAGTGTCGGACTCACGAACACCTGCGCTCATTTTTGTCTAAAAATCTTTCAATGGATTGCATTTTTTCCCTTGTGAAAATTTCATGAAATGCTATATTGCATTGCGTTAGATACACCGTTTCAAGATGAGACATAAGACTAAAAAAGGCGGAACTAGACCATGTCGAATGATAACCAGGCCCCCATCTTACCAGCACCTCAGAACTCAAAACAGATTATGTGGCAAACCCCTGCTGCCACCATTTTACAGACAAAGACGATCGTTTATCAATCAGAGGTCATGAACGCTCTGATGAAAATGGTTGATCGAGTCGCTCCCTCTATGGCTAACGTCCTGGTTTTGGGTGAATCTGGAACCGGCAAAGAGCTGATCGCCCGCGCGATCCACGATCGCTCTCTCCGCAAAGCTCGTCCTTTTGTGGCGATCAACTGCGGAGCTCTTCGTGACACTTTGCTGGAAAGCGAATTGTTCGGTCACGAAAAAGGCTCTTTCACCGGAGCTTATCAACGCAAAATGGGTCTGGCCGAAGCCGCCAATGGCGGGACTTTATTTTTAGATGAAATCGGCGAATTAGCTCCCAACATCCAATCAAAACTTTTGCGCTTTTTGCAAGAGGGTGAAATCTTTCGCGTGGGTGGCAAAGACCCGATCAACGTTGACGTTCGCATCATCTGCGCAACCAACCGGGATCTGGAAAAAGAAGTTCAGTCGGGAAATTTCCGCGAAGATCTTTTCTATCGCGTGAACACCATCATGCTCGAAATCGCTCCTTTGCGTCGTCGCAAAGAAGACATTCCGGCATTGATCACCCATTTCTTGGGTCAGGGTTCAAATTCGACTTTGAATCGCGGTCGTCAAATGGACGCGGAAGCGATGAACACGATGGTCGGTTACGACTGGCCAGGCAATATCCGTGAGTTGCAAAACGTTTGCGAACGTTTGCAAATTTTGTCGGATGGTCACACGATCATGTTGAATGACCTGCCAGAAAACGTGCGTTCGCCCGAGCAAAAAGACGAAACCGGCGAGTACGATCCAAAGATTACTTTGGGTGAACTGGAAAAACGTTACATCTTAAAAGCGCTGGGACATTTCGAAGGAAATAAAACTCAAGCCGCTCAGGCTTTGGGAATCACGATCAAGACTCTGTACAACAAATTGCACGAGTACGGCGAGTTCGACCGTTTCGCGGTTCACTCTCGTCCGAAAATTTAGGTAACAGTGCGGGCGGCCAGCCTCCCTTTTTGCAAAAGGTCGCGTTAAAAGGCGAAGCTCCCAAGAGCTTCGCCTTTTTTATTTAGTTGCCGCCCGTCCTGGTCTTTCGCACAATTAAAAAAGCGAACCATGGGGGTCTTAAAATGAAGAGTAATGTGAAATCAGTTCTTTGTTTGTTTTTGTCGGTCCTGTTGGCCATTCCCACCTCTGCCCAAAACAGGAACTACAATCTGAAAGAATCGCTCTTAACTTGGAAACAGTTCGAGCAACTGAACCCGCAAGAGCGTGGGGTTTATATGACCTATGTGGCTTACGCAACGGCCCTGCTCGAATTTCACAAATCACCCACCGATGTTATAGAAATTGATCCCAGCTTACAGGCCCAATATGAATTTCATCCGCTTTTTCAGTTGATGCTAGAACCCACGGAAGCTCAGGCCATCGAACTGACAAAAGAGAATGTTGTCACCGCCGTTGAAATCGCAAGCTTTGGCTTAATTTTAGTGCCCGGCGTGGGTTGGATCGCCGCGGGAGGCATGAGAGCAAGCTATGCGGCCTACAAAGCTTATCGTTCCCGCGGATTTGTCGCTAGCGTTAAAGATTTTTTCAAAAGAGGCGGCAAGAAATCCGAAAAGCCCGATAAGCCCTTGGAGGGAGAAATTTTTTCCCAGGGGAAAGAAATTCCAGCGAAGGGCCCCTTGAAAGACATCACTCCCGGTACGGCGCAGAGCAATCTTCCGGCGCTCAGACCAGGGTCGGAAGTGGGACGCGTAAGACCCGCGGCACCCGCAGCTCCTGCAGGTCCAACCCGACTGAAATCGACAGACGTTCCCCCGGCCGCCGTTGAATCAGGCTGGAAACCGCTTGTTGGCAGCGCAGTGGCCGGCGCTGGAGTCACTCAAGCGGTGAATTGCGCCGCTGAAACGGGACTTTGCTCAAAACCACAAGACGCTTCGACAACTGTCGCTGCGGCATCCCCGACTCCGGTAAACGCAACCGCTACTCCAAGCGAAAGTCCCACCCCGGGCCCTTCGCCATCACCCTCGCCAAATGCGGAAGCAGCGACCATCGCAGATGCGCCCAAAGTTCCTGAGTATTCCCGCTTGGCCGGCGACACATGCATCTTTGCGGGATACGGTAACAAGTATTCGTCCAATGGCGACGGCGGATGTAAACCTCCGGCAGGAATTTTAAATTCCAAATCTTGCAAAAGCCAAAAGAAACCAAATTTTAAGTGCAACGATTTCGGCTTGAGCACGGCTACGAATGGCCTGGCGAATTTGATGTGTGTTCCCGTCAAGAAAGGTCAAAATCTAGATGACCTAACTGCCAAGTGCTTAGATAAAATGAAAGAACTCTTGAAGCGTCCAGGATTAAAAATTTCTAAAGAAGAGTATGAAGCCGCACTAAAAAACTTAAAAGATCTTATCGACAGCAAATCCACCGGCGGAAAATTGTCGATCGGAGACTATTGCTCCGATAAAAATAAAGCCAACCAGGGACGTCAGGCCAAGGAGTGCGAAGCGCTGGAAGAAATGTTGAAACAGCTGCAGGCTGCGGTTCCGGTCTTACCGCCCACCACGGGGAATTCAGGTAATAATCCCGCCGAGATCAAAGGTACCAAATAATTAGGTAACAGTTCCCTTTTTGCAAAAGGCTGCGTTAACGAGCAGGCATTCGTTCGCAATAATCGATCATGACAGCGGCGCACATTTTACTCGGAGGACATTCTTTTGCCTTTTGCTTCATGGTGTAACCTTTCGGGCAAAACTTTTTATTACCCTCCAGACAGATGTCGGCCTGATTGGCATCAGCCTGAGGCTGAACCAGGCAATCTTTTTTAGCCTCAGTAGTAATTTCGGCCGCGTAAGTCGGCGGATTAACTTCTTTTGCCGAAAAGCGCTCAGAAATTAATGGTTTTGTCGTGGGATTCGACTCCGGGACTATAGATTGCGCCATGGCAAAAGCAGAAATAAAAATAGTTAAAACAAAAATGAACTTCAACATCGCAACTCCTCAAAAAAAAGTTTGAATTCTACCGTCCGGATTTTCGGAGCCTAGCCGGCCGCACCTGGCACCTAAATTCCCTCCAAAAACTGTCTAACTTGCTGGCGCGCCCAATCTATTTTGGGTGCGTTGGTAAATTTTAAAAGTGAAGCATCCATTTCGGTGCGCATCGGGAGCTTCAGAAAATCTGTCATCCAGTCTTCGCGTTCCAAAAGCCCGTGAATCGAGAGCAATTTAATTAAGAACTGCAGCTCGACACGATCTTGGCGATGACCGGCGTCCAAAGATTTGAGCGCATTGCCGAGTAAATCAAAAGATCCATGCATCTCACCACCGGGACTGGAGCGTTCAATCACCTCAAGCAATCGTAGGGCCGTGTCCAGCCGATCGTAGTCTTTGCGCAATCCTTCGAAAGAATCGATAATTTTTGCCTCGAGCAAAACACCCATCTGCGAATGTTCACCGGGCGGATTGTACTCAATTTCGATATAGTGCGATGGTTCGAGCACGCCCCCACCGAAACGTTTGCGACTGCGAAGGGCCCCGCGCGCGAGCAAATGAAGACGACTGCCGTTCACCGTTAAACCGTGAATGATCAAGTCACTTTCGGACATTTTAACTTTTTTTAAAACGATGAGCTTGGTCGATTGAGGCGGTTTCGGCGGCACGAAAACAGTTCCTTAGGGAGAGGGTTCAAATTTCAGTTCACCAGAATTGGCACTCTCCACCAAAGTTTTCAAAATATTCGGCTTTGCAATTTGCTCCAAAGACAATATCAACAAACCTGACAGCATGGCGTCCCGAGGCTTGGGATCCCACCACACATTGAATCCGGGGGCCGGTTGCCAGCGACAACGGTTCACGATTTCGATTTGAGTTTCAAATCCGGGCGGCTGCATTTCAAATTTTCCAGCCGTCGCCACACTTTGGGCAATGAATTCAGAGCTTATTTCGGGGTGAAAAATAAGCGCGCGATCAAAAATTCTTGGGCCCGTGACGGGCAGTTTCGAAAGTCCGCCCATTTCCGGAGAACCATCAAACTGAGTTTCAAAATTTTCCACGAGCGCCTGATCCTCGCGCCCCAGCATTAGGGCTTGATGCACCCGAGGCAATACAAATTTCGAATCCCAATACTGCCGATGCACAAACAAAGGCGGAGATTTAAATCGTGCGCCCACAACCGCTACCGCCAAATCGGGCGCCAGCGAACAAATTCGAACCGAGTAGGGCCGCGTCTCTTGCGGTTTAGTTAAAAAACTTTGGTGACTGACCCGAACCGAAATAATTCTTTGAGCGTTCAAGGCTTGATCCAACTCTTCTCGCGCTTGATAGGTCGCAAGCACCGGATGATCCTCGGACCACATAACAAATCCGGTTTCTTTCGACAATCCGGAAACCCAAGCTTTGACGTCTTCGAGCTGACCGGCGCGAATCGTTTGATTCTGAAAACCATCTTTCAGCAGACTCGGCACGATGGAATCAAAGGCCCAAGTCTCGCCGGAAAGCAGGCCATAGTACTTGCGGTGCGAATAGAAAAGGGCTGTTCCCATAACAATTTCAAAAACGGCTTGGGAAAGACCCTGATAAATTCGATGGGTGCCGCCCGTTCCCAGACGCGACCCCAAATCTTTATCGAGTGCTTCGTTAAGTTCTTCCCACGCAAAGGTATTGAGCAAATCAACTTTCATCTTCGAAAGATTACCTCGGATCCATCGAGAGCGTCGAGGGATTCCTGGAACTCTTGATGGGGGCTGCCAATCTTTGCCCGTAGTCCAATCTGTGGTCGGTTTACCACAGAGGTTTCAGTGACTTAGGATGTCTTTTCCGGGATGCAAATTTGCAACCCCGACGGCAGCGAGGATTTTCAAGAAAATGCCCATCTGGAAACGATTTTCACTTTTGATTTTTTGGAGCTTTTTGGTGGTTTCCTCGATCGCAAGCTCGGCCGCCATTCCGCGAAGACTTAATTCAGGCCAGGTCTATCAGCTCATCGACAAATACCGGATCAGGGCTTCTGCAGGAACCACAGAGAAATTACGCCGGGCCATTCTAAAGGGTCTTTATCGACAGCTAACTAAAGAGATGCGCAAAGCCCAAAAGCCCGATCCGGAAACCAACCTGTTTTTGGAACGGTCGCTCATGCAGGTGAAATTTATCGTTAAAAATGATTGCCGCACGGCCCACAAACTTTTGACCGCGGGTCCCGAACGCCGCGATCGCTCGGTCCGCGAAGGTCTTTATTTGTACCAATCGGTTTGTCGTTAAAGTGCAGCTGGGTAGGTGATCTCTGCTTTACCGTCAAGACCTGCGGCTCCGCTAGCGGCCCCGACTCCGCCAATCCCACCATAGGCATTAGCTGCTGTGGCACCAGCTGCGTTCCCTGGATTTCGGCCAGAGCCTGATGTTTCCGTTGTCGCAGTTCCCGTCGAAGAACTTTGACCACCAACTCCGCCCGGTCCGCCCGTCGAGCTGGCGTCTCCCGCTATGCCATTAGTTGCATTTCCGGTAGGCGGTATGCCACCAGCTTGACCGGCAAATCCATTCCCTGAATTATCACCGCCACCTCCACCGCCACCGCCACCACCCGCAAGCATCAACTGAGTCGCACTTCTCATTATTCTTGAAAATCCGCCCGCAGTACCACCGCAGCCTCCGCCACCAGGACATGCTTCCGCAACACCACCCGCTCCGCCGTTTCCGACGACAACTGTAATGATTTCTCCGGGAGTGACGGTCAGGGTTGAGATCACATACCCGCCGCCACCGCCGGCAGCACCATTCCCGTCACTCGAACCACCACCACCGCCGCCACCGGCACCGGCTCCCCAAATTTCTACCCTAATGCGTGAGCAGCCGGTTGGAACCGTAAAACTATAAGAGCCATTGACAGTGCGAACCGGAGCAGCTCCCGCGACACAATGGGTGTTGTTCCAAAAGGCACCATCACAGAATTGCAATTGCCCGGCAGTGTATCTGAACGTTCCGGCAACGGTGCAAGCGGTTACAGTAGCACCGCCGTCCATCGAAATCCAGTTAGCTCCATCGCAAAATTCTCCGCGACTGGAACTGTAGCGCATCGTTCCCTCTTCGGCTAAAGTGCAGGTCGAAGCTGTTCGCCATTGTCCGGTGTTTTTCCAAACTCCGGCGTCAAAAAATTGTATTTGGGTTCCTGAATAGCGCACCTGACCCGCGACTTGGGCTTGACCAGCTAGACTAAAAAATAAAATGGAGATTAAAAATAAAAATCTCATTTTCCAACGGAGTCTTTCATCTGCAGAAGAATTTTCCTGAGCTCATCAATCTGCTTCTGTTGGTCTTCCAGTGCCGTAGCGTGCGATTTAATTGCAGCTTCTTGGTTTGCGATGGTGCGCTGCTGGGTCTGGATTGTTTCGACCATGGGCGCGATCAATCCGATGTAATTTACGCTCTTTTTGCCTTCTTCCCCCCGCACTAAATAAGGATAAAGCAGTTCGATTTCTTGGGCGATGAAACCCATTTGCAAATCTTTTGTAAAATTACTTTCAGGATATTTCTGCCAGTCCAAATAATAAGAAACGGGCCGCAACTGCATTACTTTTTCTGTGGCGTTCGAAATTGTCTGAACATCAGTTTTTAAATTTCGGTCCGAAGAAAGAATTAGATTTGTAGCTCTCACGTTTCCAACGACATGAAGTACCTCTGTCGGAGCACTAGTTCCGATACCAACATTGCCGGCATTATCAAAGGCCATGCGCAAAGTTCCGCCGGTCGAAATCCCGATTGTGCTGGTACCCAACCGATAAAATCCAGTGTCAGGGTCATTGTTAAACGCAATCCCCGGAGCGCCAGCAGTTCCATCAGCCGCCAAAAATGTACCGCCCGTCACGGGAGCTGAAACCCAACCCCAAATGCCAGCTCCGTTCGTTGATAAAACTTGTCCCGAAGTTCCACTAACTCCGGGCAAAGTCCAAATTTGAGTCGTACCAAGTGCTGCAGCCGCACGGAAAGAAACAAAGCTTGTTCCGTTGCCCAAAGCTTCCATCATCCGCAGTTCACCGCCATTGCCGGCCGTGATCGCACCGCCGGTCACTTCGAGCAGGGATCCTGCACTAATGGAAGTCGTGCCGATCGCGAACTGCCCAGATGCATTAATTCGGGCTCGTTCTAAACCTTGAGAGGTAAAATAAATTTGCGCACTTGCACCAGACGCGGAAAGGGCTAAGCCTTGAGCCGCAGCACTTGTCGCTGAGATACTGGCCAAATTCGCAGTCGGAATGCCCGCTAAGTTTCCGGTTTTTCCCGAGCTATTCATCGTCAGGGACAACCCACCTGAAACGTCATTGATGAGCCTGACGCTAGAAAGCGCATTGGCTCCAGCTGAAAGATTCTGTAGGTCCATGAAGTGGCCGGAATCGATAGTACGTTCAACATCCAATGAAACCGTGGGATTTGCAGTGCCGAAGCCGACATTGCCGAGATTATCCAGGGAAATACGAACTGTGCCGGCAGTTGAAATTGCTAATGTATTTGCGCCGGGATTAAAAACTCCTGTGTCATTGTCGTTGGAAAACGTGTAAGCAGGCGTCCCCGCCGTGCCTGGCACAGTGGAGAACAAAGGAAAGGCTGGAACAACTGATCCAAGTTGTGCTGTATTTAGCGTTCCCGAGGCGACTTGGGATGCTTGGATATTTCCGATTCGCCCTAGCGCAAATGTGCCCGAAGTCACATCGGCACCATCGAGTGCTTGAATGTTGGCACCCGTAATTTGGCCGATCTGCGCCCAATTGAGAGTTCCTGAAGTAATCGATGACGCCGACACGTTGGAAATCGCTGATCCATCAACTGCACCCAATTGAGCGATGCTAATCGTTCCGATTAATTGTGAAAAAGGCAAAGATCCAATTCGTGCAAGACCAAAAGTTCCTGACGTAATTGCAGATCCGTCAATTGCACCCATCTGCGCCGTACTGATTGTTCCAGTCAATTGCGGGAACAGAAGCGAACCAATTTGTGCGTACGCCAAAGTCCCAACTAACTGAGAAGATGGCAATGATCCCAATCGAGCCCAATTGATCGTGCCCGAAGTGATCGAAGTGCCCACAATATTGGTAACAGATGATCCATCGATCACGCCAACTTGTGCCGTGCTGATTGTTCCAGTCAATTGTGGGAACACCAATGATCCGATTTGTGCGTAAGCCAAAGTTCCAATCAACTGAGAAGATGGCAAAGATCCCAATCGTGCCCAGTCAATCGTGCCCGAAGTAATTGAAGTGCCCGCGATGTTAGTGATCGCAGAGCCATCAATTGCACCCATCTGTGCTGTGCTGATTGTTCCGTTCAGTTGTGAAAAGGGCAAAGATCCAATTCTTGCTAAACCAAAAGTTCCT
>JAYUPS010000200.1:0-3421 GCA_043759945.1 Bdellovibrio sp. | reverse complement strand
GTTTTACCAGCATCTGGATGCGAGATGATCGCAAAAGTACGACGGCGTTTGATCTCAAGGGCGTCAGCTCCAGAAAGTTGCATAGGCGACAGTGATCTGCTATCTAGTCACCAAAGTCAAACCATGGGCTTGAACCCCGGGGATTGGATTGAAGATGAACTACATTACGACCTTTTATTTCTTTTCGGCTCAACAAAATATCCCGCAAATCCAGCAAGACTTGGAATCCAAAGGCACGGAGCTTGCGCTTAAAGGACTCTTCATTCTGGGTCCCGAAGGGCTCAACGTGACGTGTGCCGCTCCCTCAGGCCAGGTCCTGGAACAGTTCAAGGATTGGATTAAGTCCTATTTCCAACAACCCAGTTTGATGTTTAAAGACTCTGAAAGTGAGATGGCTCCATTTCCCCGATTTAAAATCAAAGTCCGAGACGAGATTGTAACTTTGAAGGCGCCGGGGTTGGTCCCGCCCTCGAACTCCCATCGGCATTTGTCGCCGCTGGAATGGGAAGCCGCCCTCAAGGAACCGGATGTGGCGATCGTGGATACGCGGAATAACTATGAATATCGCATCGGGACCTTTAGGAAGGCGGTGAATCCTTCTTTGGAGCAATTTTCAGATTTTCCACCGTTTTTGGAAAAACAAGGTTACCGGAAAGATCAAAAAATTCTGATTTTCTGCACGGGTGGTATTCGCTGTGAAAAGGGGATTTTAGAGCTTGAAAATCGCGGGTACGAGAACGTTTTTCAATTGGACGGCGGAATTCTTAATTATTTAGCGCAAAAGCCGAATTCAGAGTTCTTAGGTGAATGTTTTGTTTTTGATCACCGGGTGGCCCTGGATCAAAAGTTAAAGCCGACGGAAATTTATGGAATGTGCCCGCATTGCGGAGACCCTGGAGAAATTAAAATTGAGTGTCTTCGCTGTGATCTCAACATTAAACTTTGTCCCGTGTGTGCCGCGAAAGACTTGGTCGGAGAAGTTTGCTCTAAGAATTGCGCGCACCATTGGCGCTTGAGTCCGGGCACCAAGGGCCGAAATCAAATTCCGGCTTCAGAAAGCCTGTGAGTTAAAGAGCTTTAAAAATTCAGCGTAACCCTCTTTTTCAAGATCTTTGACGGCGATAAAACGCAAAGACGCTGAATTGATGCAGTATCTCAGTCCCGTTTCACCGGGTTCGTTGGGCCCATCGTTAAAGACATGTCCCAGATGAGCACCAGATTCTTTGCCTTTGACCTCGACGCGACTCATTCCATGAGTGAAATCTTTTCGAGCCGTAACTTTATCATCTGTAATTGGCTTTGTGAAACTTGGCCAACCCGAGTTGGAATCAAACTTATCGATCGAGGTAAAAAGCGGTTTACCCGAGACCACATCCACGTAGATTCCGGCTTCCTGGTTGTTCCAGTAGGCGTTTTTAAAAGGCGGCTCAGTTCCACAGTTTTGAGTAACGTCGATTTGCTCGGGAGTTAATTTTGATAGATCAAATTTTGCATCGCTCATAACCGAAATATGTCTAATTCTGAGACACAAGTCACCGGATTTCTAGGGATCTTCGGCTGAATTCAAAAAAATTAAATTGGATCATTTCCTGGGCTAAAGCCTTAAGAAAAATCTGTGACTCACCGATAATATCTTGAAATCAAATTGAAATATTAAGTTTTGCGGAACTTCTGATCGACAGTTACCAAAATTGCGGACATCACTGCCGAGAAGAATGACAGCGTACTGGTTTGAGACAATCAAATGAACCAGGCTCGAAAGGGCAAAAAATTGTCTCAAAAAGACATAGAGCACAGGCTTTGCTTAAGTAAATTGTGGGGGATACGATGAAATCACAGCTTATCAAATATGTTATTGGAGTGGGAGTTCTAGCTTCGGGCCTGTTCTTCTTCCAAAACTGCGCGCCCACAAACTTTGCGGCCCAACAGCCCACCGAAATCGTGGACAAGAATATTTGTGACCCCAACGACGCCAAGTGTTTGGCCAACAACGCGACGCCGACGCCAGCGCCGACCGGCACACCGGGTAATCCCGGAGCGACGCCGACCCCGGGAACCACTCCGACTCCGGGAGCTACGCCAACTCCGACAAATTATGTCTACCCGAAGATGACTTTGGAAACGCCGGCGTGCAATGCCAACTCGATGTGCCCTGTGACTTTCAAATTAGACAAAGCACAAACGAAAGATTTGTCCTTTAACTGGAAAACGCACGATACAAAGTACACGGAGAATCCTCAGGTGTATGGGGAGCCAGGCAAACATTATGTGGCCACTTCGGGGATGTTAACTTTTGCGGCGGGGGAAACTTCAAAAGTAATCTATATTCAAAGTCTCAACATCAACATGAACATTCGTATTCCGTTTCAATGGTGGGATTGCAAATTTGGTGGAATGCCTTTGAGCTGCCAGGCCTTGCAATAAATAATTTAGGGGGATTCTATGGGTAACAACAAGTTCACATACATTAGCGTGGCACTCGGTTTATCATTGTCGGTGATGAGCTTTCAAAACTGCGCTAATAAAAATTTCGCCGAAATTCCACCGGAAGAGAAAGCCGCCAAACTCTCCGCCGAGACCGTTTTTGGACCCAGCTCCGCGGCTTTGCCCGGTCAGGGCTCGTCCGTTGACGGCTCTATTCCTGGTCTTGGAGCGGGAACCGGCAACACCGGCACCAACATGGGAACTGGATTTGGTAATAATTCGATGCCGGCCGGTGGCGCATCGGGAACTGGTTCTGTGCTGACCGGGTCAGGTCAGACTTCGGCGGGATCTATGGGAGCCGGTGGAACACTTGGTTCCGGAATGGCCTCGTCCTATGTTGACGTTAAAGTTTTAAATCTAGATGCGCCATCAAGCCCGGCTCAATTCTCTGTCAAATATGTCTGCTCGGATATGCGGTCCGACACCTGGGGCAACGTCGCGTCTTCCGCAGCTTTGACCGTGGACTTACTGGCCAAAGAGGGCAATGCCCTCGTTTCAAAATGCATGTTTACTTCAGCAGCGGTCCGTCAGGTGATCTTAGACCAAAAGCGCATTCCGACCGCTTTGATCGACCAAAATTGCCCAACATTAGCCAAAGGTTCCTACGTTTTAAATGTAAGAGATTCGTCGAAAGCCGACAGCACCAGTATCCTGAATGCGGACTTCAAAAAAGGTTATTTGAATTCTGTCGTTTCAAATATGAAAAATGCCTTCGTGGTCTCCAAAGGCGCGGTTTGGTCAAGTTCTGAGCCTTATGTTCATTTGTACACGGATCGAAATCCGAATAAAAATTCTCCGGATAAAAAACAAGATTTGGTGGCTTTAACTCCAGAGAAGTGCGATTCCGTTGCAAGTCCCTTGATTATTCACATGCAAGCGATGAAGGACAAACCGGAACATTTGGTTTTTACAAGCCCTGCTAAAGGCATCGACTTTG
>JAYUPS010000199.1:0-8895 GCA_043759945.1 Bdellovibrio sp. | reverse complement strand
CCAGAAGCTGTGATTCGTGCACGTTTCCTTGAGCCGCGATCATCGAGTTCCCCACTTGCGGAATCTCAAGTTCCAAGTCTTTGAGTAATTTTTTAATTCGCTGGCGCTTCATGCCTTCTTGACTGCCGCACAGGTTGCACGGAATCACCGGAAAGGCCCACACTAGGCTGAGCTCAATCAAGTCTTTTTCGGCCACCAGCGACAGTGGACGAATCAAAATATTTCGTTGGTCGTCGGACCTGAGCTTCGCCGGCATCGAGGAAATCCGCCCGGTGTAAAACAAATTTAGAAGCAAAGTCTGATTCAAGTCATCGCGGTGATGACCCAATGCCATTTTCGTAAATTTATTATGAAAGGCATGATCGTACAAAATCCCCCGGCGCAGGCGACTGCAAAGCGAGCAGTAAACCCCGTCTTTGGTTTTTTCCAGAACCACACTGTAAGTATCCCGCTCAATGACGGTCAGCTTTACTCCGACCTCATTTTCGATGTAGTTTTTAAACTGGGATACCTGAAAGCCCGGCTGCTTTTGATCCAAGATCACGGCTTCGAGCTCAAAGTTGTAGGGCGCTCGACGCTGCACCTCGGTCAAAAGAGCTAGCAAGATCGAGGAGTCTTTACCCCCCGACACGCAGACCATCACTTTGTCGCCGTCTTCGATAAGCTTGAAGCGCGCCATGGCCTCGACCATTTGCTTTCGGATACTGACGGCTAAGGGGTGGGAAAAGTCGGGTTTCATCTGTTGTTTTATTTCCTGGCGCCATGCTGCGATAACAGGAGCCTTTCTGTCAAATAATGATAAAGTTTCGAATATTCTTGAAAGGCTTACCGATGATCCCCAGTCCCCCGTCCAAATTGTTCTGGATTGACCTTGAAATGACCGGTTTAGATCTCAATAAAGAAGTCATCATCGAGTGTGCGGCATTGATTACCGACTTTGACTTCAAAGTGCTCGACCAATACGAAACCGTCGTTAAGCAGCCCCAGGCCTACTTGGAACGCATGGATCCGTGGAACACGAGCCATCACACGGATTCAGGGCTAATAAAAAAGGTGCCTTTCGGGCGCGAACCCGATGATGTCGAACGCGATCTGGTGTCATTAACTAATAAGCACTTTCACCCGGATTCGGGTCGAGCCATCTTGGCCGGCAATTCGATTATGCAAGATCGACTGTTCATCGATAAGTATTGGCCCGATTTTTCGAAAGTTTTGCACTACCGCATGCTCGATGTTTCCAGTTGGAAAATAATGTTCAACACCAAGTATGGCCTGAAATACCAAAAGAAAAATGCCCACCGCGCGCTGGATGACATCAAAGAGAGTGTGGCGGAGATGCAATTCTATCTTTCAAAAATTAAAAAGTAGGCTGAAAATGAAAATAATTCTTTTAGTGTCTTCAATGTTTATGAGTTCCATCGCGCATACCGAAGACTGGTCGAAGGTTTATAATAAATCCAAAAGTGCGATTCCGCTAATTTTGAGTGGGGGCGGTATCTGTTCGGGATCTTTGATTGCTCCCGATATTATTTTAACCGCTCATCACTGCGTTGATAGCTTAAGACCCGTGCACGCAAGTTGGAGCGGAACCGTCGATGTCTTTGAAGACGCCAAAGTTATTCAGTTTGATAAAGAAAATGATCTGGCACTGCTCAGAATCACACCAAAAACCAATATCATTCCCTTGAAAATTGTTAATCCGTCGAAAACTCCCGAGGTCGGTCAACCGATCGCGACAATTGGTCACCCGGTTCGCGCCGGATCTAAAGATAAATCCACCAAGCTGCAGTTTGACTCGAATGACACTTTTTTAATTTCGAGCGGAATTGTTTCTGGCAAGGCTGATGAGGTCTTAATCACAGACACTTCGCTCTCGCCCGGAAATTCCGGAGGCCCGGTCTTTAACTTAAACGGAGACATTGTCGGGGTTGTTTCCCGCAAACGTGTTGAAGGTATCGTCGGGGATATTGGTTACGCGACCAGCGCACTCGAAGTAGATAAGCTTGTTGCGGAACAAAAGAAAAGCGGTGATCGCGCAATGACTTATTGGGACGCTCAGGGCAACTGGCGTTTTAATTTGGGTTTTGTCCAAACGGCTGTCACCCGACTGCAGGCGGGAAATCCGCTGACCTCGGTTGATGACAAATACGTTCTGAGTGCGGGCGAACTGCAACTGGGCTATACGTTTTGGGATCGGGTGCCGCTGGCTTACGCTTTCAGTGTCGGTGGAAACATGGACCTGTTTCGTTTGTCCTTGGGATACAAATTTCAGTTTGAAATCTCCCAGTCAATGGTTTTCAATCTGGCTCCCTTTGTTGAAACAAACAGCCTGTATTTTCGGATCGACGGCGCCGCGGCCCAAAAGAAACAGTTTCAATCTGTCGGATTTATTTTTGGCTTTAACGGCGTCAGTCAAATTCGCTTCAGTCAATCCATCGACGACTTTAAAGTCAGTCAAGTCGCCGTCGAATTCGGAAACCTGTAGTTCACACTCTCGAAAATAAAAACTAGACCGCTCTAAATCTGTCGCGGACGGCGAGTCTCGTCGGTCCAGAGACCAACCAACGTCACGTCTACACAGACCAAGTACTTAGCTCGATTTTTCCGCGACCAACATCAAGTGAACCCGACGATCGTCGCCCGACTTACGTTCTGAAAAATGCATTTTCCCGACGAGACTCGGCCGACGAAGAACCAAAGAATTGGACTGAGGTCGCGTGAAGTTCCTGGTTCTAGGGCCGAAGAGTGTGTTGTCTGGATGAGTAGGACTTCAGTCAGATAACACGAGGAAAACACACAGGACCTCACGGACGAATAACAAAACACGGGGGATGAAGGAATGGGATTACGAGTAAGTACAAATATCGCGGCGATCAACGCCCAAAGAAATTTAGTCGGCAGTCAAAGAAGCATTGGCAAATCGATGGCTCAGCTGGCCAGCGGTTCACGAATTAACATTGCCGCTGATGACGCCGCAGGATTAGCTATTTCTGAGCGCTTAAAATCAGGAATCCGATCTATACGACAAGCCAACCGCAACGCGAACGACGGGGTCTCCCTGGTTCAAGTCGCTGAGGGTGGACTTTCTGAAATTAGCAATATCATAACTCGACTTCGCGAGCTCGGAATCCAAGCCGCTTCCGACACCGTCGGAGAAACTGAACGCAACTTCTTAAATAAAGAGGTTATTCAGTTGAAACAAGAGTCTGAGCGAATCGCAAAATCAACCAAATGGGGCGCGACTAATCTACTGGATGGATCAACTCCAGCTTATGATTTCCAAGTCGGCATCAATAATGATTCTTTTGAAGATCGAATTACCTTCGATGCTTCGGTAAACGTAGCAACCCTGGACGCCCTCAATTTATCGAGCGTCGACTACACCTCTAAAGAAGGAGCTCAAGAAGCTCTCGGTTTGTTGGACTCGGCACAAGACAACGTTAATGGAATGCGCGCAAGTCTTGGTGCTCTCCAAAATCGTTTGACTTCGACGACCGACAACTTGGGTGTGTACGAAGAAAACATGGCGGCCGCGAACTCTCGCATTCGAGATACCGACGTCGCGATGGCCTCTTCAGAAATGGCAAGAAATAACATTCTCCTGCAAGCTTCAACATCGACTTTGGCGCAAGCCAATCAGGTGCCGCAATTAGCATTGAAACTTATAGGTTAATAAAAGTCCTCGTGTGGGGCTCCCGAGATATCCTCCCGGGGGCTTCTTTTTTTAGCCGAGGTTTATTTTGATCGTTTTGTTTTCAGGGCGGCAGGGCTAAACAAAACTCGTTTTGTGTAATCCATTTCCAGATTCACAACAAATTTCAGGAATTCGTTTTTTGGAATACAGTACTCGCTGATCATGATTCGCAACACCGAGGGCGACACAGCACACAGGCCTCTTTCGATATTGGAAATGAACTGAGTTGTTTTTAATCCCGCCTTGTCGGCGATGACCTTTTGCACACAACCACTTTTTAATCGAGTCTCTTTAAGATATTCGCCAAGCTTTTCGTGATATTGCTTTCGCGCCAACTTTTCAATGGTCGTTTCGGATTTAGACATAAACGCGACTCCTTTAAGAACCTAGAATGAAATTCCTAAGTCTTAATACAATCTTAGGTTAAAACAGAGCCCAAGCACAATCTAAATTAAAAAATAATTTTGCCGAAGATATTTTTTAACCCAAACACAGAGGCAAGATGAAAACCGTTTTAATGTCAGCCTTAGCTTTCGAATTATTTATTTAACCAGATCAAACTTTCGGCGTTGAAAGCTTCCACCAAGTCACGCTTCAAGTTTTTGGTGCGAACCTTCCAGGCTTTCTTCTCGATGTTTGAGTTAATTAGTGTGTAATTCATCGCTTCGGCTGTTCCAAAAGCTTGATTGGCATTTGGAAATTCAGTCCAGTTGCTCGGAAAAGTTTTGGCGTGAATCGGACTGGAAACAATCTCAAACGATTCGTAACCCAAATACTTTTTTGGCACGCGGGTAAGCTCCGAGCTATGTCGGTCGCCAGATATAAAAGCCACGCGATAGGCCGATTTACCCATCTCGCGCACGAACTTCTTAAAACTGTTGGGGTGATTTCCCTCGTAAGATTCAAAAGGTTGGTAAGCCCCAAACCACTGGTCTCCCGAAACCAGCCAAATTGGCCGACGCAACTTGCGCACTTCTGCAAAAGCCCAGCGTTCTTGCTCAAGACCAAAATGGGTCTCCGGTTCTTTGATCGCAAGTTCATCCACTCCGTCCAAATCCGGTTTCGGGCGGCATTCTTTGGCTTGGGGTTTTGCCAGACAGGCCGGGCTCGGCTTACCCGGAGATCGAAAGCTGCGATTGTCCAACAGTAAAAAAGCTTGGCCGCCAAGGCTCCAGCGGGACGCGGCTCCGGGTCCCTTCACAAAATTTTCATTTGGTTTTTCTTGAGGATAAAAAGACAGAAAGACTTTCAAGGACTCGGATTTTAATTTAAATCGACGATCCCCGTCATTGCGTCCGTAATCGTGATCATCCCAAGCCGCGACGGTCGGCACCAGTTGCTTGGATCGGTAAAGTTGCAAAGTCTGTCGGCTGTCGACGTAGCGATTCCAAAGAGCCAGGCCCTGAGTTACGGGAGTTCGCACTCCATCTTTCATATCCGCATAAACATTATCCCCGATGCTCAAGATAAATTCTGGACTATTTGAGAGCAGTTGCTCCCACATTAATTTTTGCTCCACTTTGTAACTGTCGTCGCTGCAACTAACGACCGCAAAATTATAAAAAGCTTTGTCCGCCAAAGTTTGAAAGTTGCGTTGATCGACCACTTTACCCAAAGGGTCTTTAACGGTGAGACGGTACTGGGTGCCCACGCTCAGGTTCTTGAGCTCGTATTCATCCACGACCATCTCGGATCCGGGATAATCTCTGGCGGTCAATTTAAAGGGAAGAACATTCATTTCACTCGTATCTTCCCGAGTGATTAAAACTTCCAAGATTTCGGATTTAGGTCGCAAAATATTTATCCGAGTCCAAGTGGGACCTGTTACGCCCTGCAAAATGGAGTAACCCGTCGTATTGGCCACGACTTCTGCCACCGGCGGAGCCGGAACTACGGGACTGGATTGACAGGCCGTTAAGCTTAAAAAAATAAGATTTAGAAATAAAAAATTGTTCCGCATTTTTGCGACTCCTAACGTTCGATGTAAAATTCGACCCGGCGATTGCGGGCGCGGCCTTGAAAGTTTCCGTTGTCGGCGACCGGTTTGTCTTCGCCAAAGCCTTCGGTTTCGATTCGGTCGGCCGGCAATCCGTAGAGCTCAACGAAAGCGCGCTTGGTGGTGGCCGCACGGGCTTGACTTAAATTTCTATTGTAATCGGCTTTCCCCACGGAATCCGTATGTCCCGTAATTACCATGCGTTGGAAAACAGGATCTTTTTGCAGGTACTTCGAAATTTTCTTTAGGTAATTTTTAAATTTTGTGGGGATCTTGTTGCTGGCGGTTGAAAAGTTGATGTTTTTAACGATAAAGATTTCGCGCTTCTCGGGTATGCGGGCCTCGGGAAACTGTTCTTGCTCCGCATCCGAAGTCATCGTCGCCATCGGAGCCATCAACGGCTCTTGGCTGGGCGGTGCGCTCGGAAGCGGCGGCACTTCTTGTGTCATTTGCGCGACTTCAACCGGGTCTTCTTTTCCCCATAGTGGGCCCAGGGTCCAATTTAGACCGGCGTAGATACGCCAATCGGGGCTGGAAGTCCCCTGCCCCAGCTCAGTTGAAACTCCACCATGCAGGGCCACATCCGAATTCACGTCATGTTTGACCCCGAGAAGCCATTCTTGACTGGAAAGTTCTTTGCTCGATTGAGTGACCGTACCCTTGACCGGAAAAGAGGTAAAGATTTCTGAGATCAATTTGGTATCGATATTTTCAAACAGGTAACTTCCCGCCACCGAGGCAATGTACATGTCGTCGATGGGCGCGATGAAAGTATTTATTTGAGTGCCCGGATTTCTGACACGGTAACCAAGATTGGCTCCCAGCGCGACCTTGTTGTAGGTCGTGTCTGCGGCCAACTCCAAATTGTAAGTGGGACCCCCGCTCCGCCCGTAAAAGGGATTGTTTTCAACTTGGGGAAGCTCCACCGTGCCGACAAAGGCAAACCCTCCATCTTTGTCACCAAACAATCGAATTTTCGTATTAATGCGAATATCGGTTAAACCCGTTTTCTCAAAGACGTTCTTAAGAACACCTTCTTTGACCTCTTGACTCAAGACACTCGGAAAGCTAATTCCCGCGTCCCAATTTTTCATTAGCCCCACACCGATGTTAAAATCGCTCGAAAGCAAACGATCCAAAGAATTCGCCCGAGATCCACTGTTTGTTCCACTTGGATCAATAACCGGAAGCGTGTTGCTAGCGTAGTTTAAAAAAAATCCAAAATTCAAAAGCCCAGGCTCCAAAGTTTCCGAGCTTTGCACCGTCACAAAATCAAGACCGCTCGTGATGGGATTAAAGTTTTGGGTATCGACTCCGACCACATTTCCCATCGCTGCGGGAATCCAAGCCAAAACACCATACAGAAGAATGATTGCTTTCATGCGGTGATCTTAAGGTTCGTTTTACGGGGGGTACAAGCTAAAAGTGACAAATCTCGGCTGTTGAGACCCTGGCTTTTGGTAAAGCTTCCCTGTCCAAATTATTACAGTCTTTAGAAACTGCGCTTCCGAGCTATAACTGCACAAGCCAAAGGACAAACTTCGATGAAAACTTCAATGAGTACTACAGCTAGAACTTCAATCTTCACCCTGCTTTCAATTGTGAGTCTTTTGGTTTTTTCAGCGCAAGCCCATGGCAATCAGATCCGCTGTTATTCGAACGCGAATGCTCCGGCTTACCGCAATTCGAATGGGCTTTGGATCTTAGAAGCCAAAGTGGCTTCGGATTTCCGGCTCCAAGACGTGAAATTAAAAAATCAGCGGCACAAAAAGTTAGAATCCGAATCCAAGTCAATTAGCTACGATCGCCGAATCAATGAATTCCGAATCTTTAAGCTTTCTGCAGATACTTTCTGCAATTATGACATCCAAGTGCCCCGGGATTTTTCAAAACAAAAATCCTTTCAGGCCGAACTCACGATGACGTGCGACGATATGTTTGATGCCGAAGCCAAAATGACTTGTGTTCAGCGCTAAATAGAAAAAGCCCGAAGGATCAACTTCGGGCTTTTTTGACTTTAAAATTCGCTTAGTAACGATAGTGTTCTGGCTTAAAGGGACCCATCTTATCCATTCCCAAATATTTCGACTGCTTTGGAGAAAGCTCGGTCAGCTGAACGCCGATTTTTTCCAAGTGCAAAGCCGCCACTTTTTCGTCCAAGTGTTTTGGCAAACGGTAGACGGCGATTTCTTTATACTCTTTCGCATTCGTCCACAGTTCAATTTGGGCCAAAACCTGATTGGTGAATGAATTGGACATCACAAAAGACGGATGCCCTGTTCCGCAACCCAAGTTGACTAAACGGCCCTTGGCCAAGACAACCAAGGTCGTTCCGCTTTTCAACGTGTGCAAATCCACCTGCGGTTTAATTTCGCGCATTTTCGAATTTTTATTCAACCAGGCCATATCGATTTCGATATCAAAGTGACCAATGTTGCAAACGATTGCGTTGTCTTTCATTTTATTGAAATGCTTTTCGGTAATAATGTCACAGCAACCGGTCGCGGTTACAAAAATATCGGCCAGTGGTGCCGCATGTTCCATTGTCACGACTTCGTAGCCTTCCATTGCGGCTTGTAGAGCACAAATCGGATCGACTTCCGTCACCAGAACGCGGGCGCCATAGTTGCGCACACTTGCAGCTGAACCTTTGCCCACATCCCCGAAACCAGCAACCACAACGACTTTACCGGCAAGCATGGTGTCGGTCGCGCGCTTGATCCCGTCGGCCAAGGATTCACGGCAACCGTACAAGTTATCAAACTTGGTTTTAGTCACAGAATCATTGACGTTGATCGCCGGGCACTTCAATTTTCCATTTTCGAGCATTTTCATCAAATTGTGAACGCCCGTCGTGGTCTCTTCGGAGATCCCGTGGATGTTTTTCATTTCTTTGGCGAAGCGAGGCTCGTGCATCATGTTGGTTAAGTCGCCCCCGTCATCCAAAATCATGTTGAAACCTTCGGGTCCCCAGCCGGTGATCGTTTGCTCGATGCACCAGTTGGCTTCTTGTTCTGTTTCGCCTTTCCAAGCAAAAACTGGAATTCCCGCGGCGGCTACGGCAACCGCAGCGTGGTCTTGTGTGGAAAAAATATTGCAAGAAGACCAGCGAATGTCCGCGCCCAGCGCCGTCAAAGTCTCGATCAAAACAGCTGTTTGAATGGTCATGTGCAAGCAGCCTGAAATGCGAGCGCCCTTCAAAGGC
>JAYUPS010000198.1:0-8918 GCA_043759945.1 Bdellovibrio sp. | reverse complement strand
TATTCATACTCTGGACGAGTCCGATTTTTCTCTATTTTTAGAAAATCAAGAAGTTCGCTGATGAAATCAGAAAGTCTTTCTCCATTGCGATGAATGATCTTTAGATAGCGATCGTGATCTTGTGCTGAAACCTTGTCGCCCAGCAGGATTTCTGAAAAACCCAGAATTGCGCCCAGGGGAGTCCGAATATCATGACCTACACTCGCTAAAAACTCAGGTTTAGATTCAATGGCTTTTGGACGTTTTTCCAACTCAAGGTTTAGCCAAAACCAAGAAACAATTTTATTTCGAACGTTAAACTGGGGATGGGCTTTTGAGATAAACCACCGATAGGCTCCGTCTTTTCTTCGAAGACGGAATCGGCCTTCGAAGGAGGTTTCTTTTTGAAGGGACTCTTGAAAGGTCAATGCCAAGGTAATTAGGTCTCGGGGATGAACGGCGCTTTGCCATCCACTGCCCAGGGACTGTTCGCATTCAAGTCCGGTAAATCCGTACCACCGAGGGTTCAGGTAAATAATTTGTCCCTCGGGACCCGAGATCCAAAATATTTCAGGGAAAGTCTCTGGATTTAATCGAGGGTTGTCATTTCGATTCATACGACCTCGGTTTCGAACACTAATCCAATCGGCCATCGGGCACAATTCAGAGCTCGATGCTTCCCTCTTAAGTTTACTTAACCCTGACGTTGGGATTTACCGGGAAAAAATCCACGGTCAAAGTTACGTAAAAATTAATATTCGGTAACAGATTGGTCTGTAATTCTTTAGAAGTATTTCTTTCGCTTGGAACGAAGTGTGCAAAGGCCCTTGGACGTGAATCAAATAATTGCCCTGATATTAATGACATTTCTTTTTGTGCCCGGTTCACTTTCGGCCGAACGGTTTACGCCCTTTTCGGAGCCCTTAACCGACGACAGTTACCAAACATTTCTGGAAAATTTAACTTCGGTAAAAAACATCTATGAACTTGAAATTCGCGGGCTGGCCCAAGGTTCCGTTGAAAACGAGATTTGGTCGGGTTCCTATTGGCCCGTGCATAAAGGGCTGCTGTCTTATCGCTACGCAGACTCGAACCGTCCGACCTCGCTCAAATTTTCCGTTAATTATCAATATTTTCAGTCCAATCCACCAGGAAACTTTCTTGTTCAGGCACGAATTGATCAAATGTCACCGGCGGAAAAATACGACTTATTGACGGGCAATTCGGATTGGAGTCTTTCGCAGTACATGTGGAAAAAAGGTTTGGTAGACTACGACGCCGGACGGGAAGTCGCGACCTGGGCTGGAATCTGCCACGGCTGGGCCGCAGCGACCCACCAGGGAGTAAAAATGCCTCTCCATTCTGTGGTCGTTCCAGATGCGACGAACACCTTGCAAATTAAATTTTATCCACACGATATAAAGGGACTTGTCTCTTATCTTTGGGCCGAGTCCAGCCCGAATTCGATCCGCGCCGGTAATCGTTGTCGTCAAAACGAGGTCGTGAAAGATATTTACCTAAGGCCTGTGGATCCCAGCTGCCTGGACGGGAATCCCATGTCGTGGCACTTGGCGATTACGAACCGCTTGGGCCAATACAAAAACAGTTTTGTTATGGATTCAGCGTGGGGCGACGAAGTTTGGAACTATGGTGTGTCGGCCTATGACTACAGTTATTTTAATCCCAAGACCTACGAAACTTTGCACTCGCTCAATCGCGCCATTGAACCGCTAGAAACTCTGGCCTCGGATCGATTTAAAACTTATCGCAGTCCGCGCGCCAAATATATAGTGGGAATTATCATGGATGTGTTTCACCCGGCTCTGGTTGAACCCAACGCCACGGAAAATACGAACATCACTTACCAAACGAACAAATTTTATTACGATCTTGAGCTGGATGAAAATTACGAGATCGTGGGTGGGGAATGGTATTCTCAAGATCGTCCTGATTTTATTTGGACCTTTCCCGCCGGAAGCGCCGCTCAGCCCCGAGAAGACTTTGCGCTCTCAGAGACACCTTGGAGTGGAACTGAGCCCGTGCCGGCACTTTACAGCGAGAAAGCCCGAGAAGCTTCGGCGCGCGGGAAAGTTTTAAACTCGATTGTCCAGGTTCTGCTCGACCAGAGTCAAAAGTAGGGACTCCATCGATAATAATTTGTGTAACCAACACATTACGTTTTTCAAATCTTAAGATAGGGCCCATTTTGAAATAATGCTTTGGTGACGACCTCCAAAGATTGTTAAGTTTTCTTGAACCGGAAACTTTAGAATCTACGGAGGGGTCAAAGTGAAATATTCAGTGAAATATTTATTGCCAATGTTATGTATTCTATTTGCGGTCAGTTGCGCCCCGAATTCCGAACTGGCCGCAGAAGTTTGTTCTCCCACGCCAATGAAAACTCAGGACCCTGTCTTTGAAACATCCTGGGAAGCGTCCGGGAAATCCAAAGAATTGGATGCGACATTTTCAAATTACATCGTGCAATTCAAACAACTGCGCGACAGGATACGCCACGGGATACAACCCAGCGGAAATTCCGTTCGCGAGTACGGCGTCGCCCAAGTTAAACTACGGAGTATAGGAAATAATTCTTACACATTAAATTTTTCCGAAGCCAACGTGCAAAGCCTGCAAGAGAAACAAGCCGTATTGCGTGAGCTGGCCCAAGATCAGTCGGTGGAATTTGTTGAACCGGACTTTCCGATCACCCGCGCCGAAATGCAAGGGGGAGTTCCTAATGACAAGCTTTTTGGAAATCAGTGGTCTCACAAGATTATGGATTCTTTAGACGCCTGGAAGTTAACCAGAGGGTCGCGGAAAATCGTCGTTGCGGTGGTTGATACCGGTATCGATTTTTTGCACCGAGATCTTAAGGAAAATATGTGGATCAATCCTGGAGAAAAGAAAAACGGAATTGACGACGATCGCAATGGTTACATCGATGATATTTATGGATGGAATTTTTCTGCCAACAACAACAACCCCCGGACCACGCCGAAATCAAATCACGGCTCCCATGTCGCCGGAATCATCGGGGCTACCGGAAATAACAGCATCGGAGTGGTCGGAATTGCTCCCGAAGTCCAGTTGATGGCCTTGAAATTCATGGGCGAAACTGGATCTGGTGCAACTTCGGATGCCATCAAAGCCATTGACTATGCCGTCGCCAAAAAAGTTTTCTTAATCAATAACAGTTGGGGCTCAAAGAATTATTCACGTGCGCTCTTGGAAGCTATTCAGCGTGCTGCAAAAGCGGGCGTACTTTTTGTAGCCGCCGCCGGTAATGGTGAAAACGGCACCGGCTATGATATCGAGGACACGGCGTGGTATCCGGCGTCCTATCCGATTTCGAACATCATTTCGGTCGCCGCAACGGACGACCGAGACCAGCTGACTCGATTTTCAAATTTTGCCGTTAACAAAGTGGATGTTGCCGCTCCAGGATTTTCAATTTTATCGACAGTCTCGGGAGAAGGGTACCAAACCATGAGTGGGACCTCGATGGCGGCACCCTACGTCGCTGGGATGGCCGTCTTGGTTAAAGCCGCAAACCCAAGTTTGTCCCCACGCCGAATTATTGACGTCATTCGTAATTCGGTGGATCGAAGGGGTGCGCTTCAAGGGAGAGTCTTGTCTGGCGGTCGAATCAATGCCCATAAGGCCGTCTTGGCGGCACATCAGTGTTCAAATTAGAAGTTAGGCTCAAAGATTTTTCCAAATTTAAAATGGGAATTCCCGAGGTTCGGTCAGCTCCCCGGTAAATGAGGTCGACAATCTTTTGGGCACTCGCCTGGGGATAGGCACTCCAAAGAATGGCGGCAGCGCCAGACAAAATTGCGGTGGAGGCGCTGGTCCCCGAAGAAGACATTCTTTTCTCCGGGTACCAACTGGGAGTGATCGTTGGAATAAATTCCCCCGGGGCAAATATTTTAACCGAGTCTCCGTAACTGCTAAATTGGGAACGATGGCCAGTCAAATCCGAGGCTCCCACGTTTAAAAAGTTCGGGGAATCCATTGAAGAGGGAATGACCCCGTCAGTAACCACGTTTTGGGAGGTATTCCCCGAAGCATTCACGAAAATCACATCCAGTTGGCTCCATTTTAAAAATGAGTTTTGCAAGAGCTGCGAGCAGCTAATGGACCAACTGTTGTTAACTATTTTTGCGCCGCGGGAAATTCCATAGTCGATAGCTTTTTTGGCATGAAATTCGGTACCGCCTTGCTCGTCCATAAAATCGACCGGCAGAATTCGAGCCTCGGGCGCGATTCCCAGCGCTTGGTCTTCTTGGCCCACAATGATTCCCGCCATCGCCGTTCCGTGACCGATCTCATCGCGAATGGATCCAGAGTTATTTGTAAAATTCCAGCCATAAAAATCATCGACAAATCCGTTCTGATCATTGTCCAAGCTGTCGAGGGAGGTCTGACTTTCCTCGGTGTTGATATGTAAATTTCTTCTCAATGAAGAATGACCGAGGTCAATTCCCGAATCGACCACCGCGATGATGACACCTTGTCCGCGGTAGCCCTGGTTCCAAGCCGCGGGGACACCGATGGATTTTCGTATTTCCGTGGGCGAAGGCATCACGGAATCTGCTAAATTATTAAATCGCAGGGGCGCTTCAGACTGTAGTATCCGGTAGTTTGGTTCCACGAATTCAATTTCAGGAGTATCTTTATTTCCGACAAAAGCTCCATGAACCCGAAGTTTTGATTGCACCAGGCTAGAGCGGTTGCCCTTCCAGTGTACGATCCATTGATTTTCAATCTTTCGATTTTGGCAGGTTTGATATTTTGTTTCGACCATTTTATTCTGATCACAACCGACCGCCATGATTCCCAGGCACAGGATCTCCAGGTACAGGATTAACGGTTTCATCGCACCGCACACACGTTAAGCTCCTCCAGGATGGGTGCTCGTTGCATCTGCTCCAGTTGGGTGACCTTTAATATCGGCTGTTCAGTTAAATCTACCGGGACTGAAACGGATCGTTCAAATGCGGCAATTAATTTTTTATCAAGTTCATAGGTGAGCGGTAGAGAGTTTTCGAGCTCGGCCCAAGAAATAATTTCGGTTTTTTCAATCGTTAGGATCCGTCGACGATTGCAAATGGGATCAAAGGTTTTAAATTTGGAGCGAATTTGAAAGCTGGTGTTTGATAGATAAGTAATCTCAAAGGAAAAAGGCTGAATTCGTGACAGAAAGGTCGTTTTTTGAAGCTCACTTAAGTCCTCCTCGCCAACTTCGATTAATTTAAAAGACAGCAAACCCTCCGAAGATTCGGCAATTTTAAAATGCTGATTTCTTTTTGACGCCGATGGCACCACAAGCTTGTCGCAATCCAGTTGAACGGCTTGGGTCCAGGGAAACAGTTGATTGACGGGAGCCCGCTTAAACTTAAATAGGGTGTAAGAAAAAAATCGAGTGTCGCGGTCGTCCACTTCAGACAGGAAATCCAGCTTCGTGGTCACGGAAGTTCCTGGGAAATTAAATCCAGGGGCACTCATCTTTTCCAGAAGTCGTTGCAAGTTCAAGCAGGAACCATCAGTTATTTCAGGCAATTCGATTTTAGGACTTACTGCAGGAGCCGGGGTGGTTGTGCTTTGGGGGTCAAGAATTTCGCAACCGGAGAGAAAGCTTAGCATCAGTAAAAGCACTGCAATCTTCATTGGACCCTCCGTTATTTGTTTTATGAACCAAAAAAAAGGCAGAAGTAACTCAGGTTACTTCTGCCAAATGGAGGCAAGACTTACGCTTGTCCTTCTTCATCTTGATCTTCATCTTGTTCTTGTTCAGGCTCTTCATTTTTTACGGGTTCTTCTTTGACCGGCTCTTCTTTAGCTGGTTCTTCAACTTTTCCTTGTTCTTGCTCTTGGGCTTGTTCAACTGATTTTAAAATCAGGCTGATGTCCAAAGAAGCACACTCTTCAACTTTTTCAGCGGGCACGTCTTTAGCTGGAACTTCGTCTTTTACGGGTGTTTCAGTTTTGCCTTGCTCTTGCTCTTGGACGGGCTCCTCCTCGGTCACTTTTTCGGCGACTTTACAGTGAGAAACCGTAAAGGCGATCGAGTCCATGGCTGCTTGGTCTGCGGGGTCAGCCATCATCCAAGTGATTGCATCGGCCGCAAAACCGTTCATGCTTTCTTTCACCATCAAAGTTGAATCTGTCGTGTTTCGAGACAGAACCATAACGATGTCACTGCCAACGTACAGATCAAATGTGCCTGCATCTGTTTCAACTACTTTTGTAATTGTAGCTAAAAATGCAGATTTGTCCGCAAGGACAGGATGAGCCACTAAAATTTCTTCTAGGGTCATTTGACCATCGGGACTTTGAGAACCTTCACCCACTTGAACGTTGTGATCTTCAACGGTCAGGGATTTTAGTTCTTTGCCGGATTCGGCAATTGGATTTGCCATGGGTGTCTCTTCAGTAAACTGAGGTTGGACGACCGCAGGATTGTTGTTCGAGCCTTGCGGTGTGCAGGCAAGAACGGTGGAGAAGAGTCCCGCAGCGGCGAAGACTTTCACCAGGTGAGTGCAATTGGTTTTCATATTTCCTCCTAAAGGATATTGTTGTTTGGAACGGGTCTCTGGCCGTCAGAGCAACCGACATGCCAGATTTCAACTCGTATAGCGGAGCCGCGCGAGCGCGAAACAAAAAAATTCGGGGTGAAATTGTAGAGGCAAATATTTTTGAGGGAAAAAATTCCTTTTTCTATTCGTCGAAAAAAAATTTTGTTAAGAAACTAAGGATAGTTTTATTGTTACGAGTGTTTCAAATTGGGACTTCACGCAATCTAAACAATCGCTCATGTTTGCACTTTAAGTTTCCGATATATAGATATGGTCGGCATTCGAAACTCTCTCGTTTTATTAAGCCTGATTTGTTTTTTGGGATGTGGCAAACCCAAGAGCGCAACCGTTGCGGCGGTTGTCACAACGGCATCAAACTATCTTTATCTTTCTTCGGGAGTTTGTCACTCGGGGGGAAGCCTTGCGACTTACACCGCGGCAACTTCATCCAATCAGATACTGCGGATCAATGCCGCGACCGGAGTTAAAGATGTGACCCTTGCTGACTACACGGCCAGTCCCTCGCAGTTGGGCGACACTCCGACGTCGATTTTGAATGCGGACAGCAGTTCCTTTTATGTTCTGGTGGATAACGCCACCACTTCACTTCGCAGAATTGAAAAAGTCTCTAAGTCGTTTAATGGCAGCCGATCGCTGGTTTACTTTGCAACGGGGACCACGGGTGCAAATTCTTTTAAAAGTTTGGCGCTCAATACGCAGAATGATTTTCTGATTGCCCGAACCAGCGCCATCGAGAAAGTGACCGCCACCGGAAGTCGAATAACCAGTGGAACCTTGGCTTTCGTGGTGCCGCCGACAACCGGTGGTTGCGCGATGCCGACCGGGGGAACCCTGACCCAGACTATCGCTTTGCCCAACGGCATGATTGCTTTTACCAACGCCTCTTCGGGAACTCTGGCTAAAGTAAGCATCGTCGCAGCCAGTGGCTACGCGTCGGCGGCAAACTGCGTTTCCTCGGCCCAAACCCCCAGTCCTGCGGCAGGTCTGCCGACCGCGATGGCTTTTGATACGGGGAATTCGATTCTGCTCGTGGCCTTTGCGGGCTACAGTCCGTCTTCGACGAGCAAAGTAAATACGATTTACGCCTACGGTGTGAATACAACTTCGGGAACTTTAGGACTGACACCCACGCGCATCTATGACCAAACCGATTCCTCGTTTAGCACTTTTCTTTATGGAATTTCGGCCATGGCTTTGGATGTGACCAACGGTCATCTTTACGTTTCTTCGTCGGTGGACACGGCAGCGACTTCGACCGGCTATCTGGTCGAGAAATTTACCTACACGCCGGCCAATATTACGGGGACGCTGGCGACCTCGGCTTTGGTCCGTGTAGGAACCACCCCGTTTTTCAATTCCAATTTAGAAACTCGATGCATCTCGGATATGTTTGTGGCCGACTAGGCGTCGCCGACTAGATTTGGCCCAAAAGCCTTAATATTCCCTTAGGAATCTCCCGCAATGAACCGAACAGTAACGCATGGCCTGTGGGAGGTTTGGATTTTAATTCTCGCGAAGTTTTTATTCAAATTTTTGATTTTTGTCGTCCTTGGTTTTGAGGCCCAGGCGCAAGTCAATTTTTTTGCCGGAACAAAAATCTTGGTCGCCATTCCGCAGTACTCGGGTCTCACCGGAGTCTCGTTGGGCGAAACCGGAACGGGATTTGCCGGAGAACTACAACTTGAAACGGATGGCTACTGGTTGGTGTCTTTTGTCAAAGCCAGGGCGACTTATATTACCGGAGCTCAAATCTTTTTGGATGGAGCGACGACCGTCAATGCCTCGTTTAATTATTTGCAAGGTGGATTGGATTTGGGTTTCCACCTGTATCCCATCCGACGGAGAAAATCCGGCTTCAACATTTATCTCGGGGGATCCGGAGGAATGGCCTACAATAGTATCCAGTTGGATGGATCCGCCGTAACCACGTCCATTCCAAAAACGGACCAATCGGTCGGAACAGGGTATGCGGGCATTTTGGGGGTGGAGTTTGGGTTCGGGGGAGCCTCGAAAAAGAAATGGACACTTATCTCGGAGCTCAGTCACCGTACTGAGTCCGCGAAGCTTTTGAACCAATCGAACTTCGATCTGCGCAATGTCACAATTGGTGTAGGCGTTGGCTGGTAACACCGGTCTATTGACCCTAAAACATAATAAACTGGCCCCTTTGCGTGGTGTTAGTTTTAACCAAGCTGTTTCCCACAGAAATTTACCTAAAAACTTAAATTCAAGGTCGGTCGAACCCGGATGGTTCGACCGAAACAGGATCAAAAGGACGGCGTCCTTTTTGGCCCGGACGGCCGTTTATTTAGATCGAAGCCGCTCATTGTGAACCCA
>JAYUPS010000197.1:0-29177 GCA_043759945.1 Bdellovibrio sp. | reverse complement strand
GTCTTTAGCCGTAAACAGGGGAGCGGCAAAGACCAGCTGCTGCAGAAGAAAAGTGGACAAAAAAATGACAGATAGAAACTTCATGGGACCTCCGGGTGGCTGCGACTCAACTAAAAATCCACAGTTTTGTCACCTGCGGAGATTGGGGTGACAATCCTTGTCGGAGATTTGAAAGAACTTTTCTTAACTCAACTCTAAAATCACCAAGATAGCCGGGCGACCATCAATTTTTTTAACCTCAAGATTGCACTTAGATTCGGTCGGAGGACCGGAAGTATGCGAATCGTGTTTGGATTTCTAGGACTTGCGACCCTGTTCACGCAAACGGCTTGCGGCCCGAGTATTAAAAACATCCAAAGGCCCTTTAAGAATGGAATTGCTCCGGTCGAGGGGAAAACGGCTCCGGCACTGCCCACCGAACAGGTCCCGGCTGTCGATTTCCAAACCAAGGTCAATCCCTCGATCCCAGAGCCTGAACCCGAAATACCAGCCGAATTCGACACGAAGCCTCCGGGTCCCGTATTTGGGCCAGGAGCTGGTCCGGTACTAAATCCGCCAGGTAATCCGTCAGTCCGCCCCTCGCCAAGGCCGGGCCCTGTCCTGTCGCTCCCCGGCTTACTGATACCCCCGGATCACAAAGAGATTTTGGAAACCGGTCGTTTAATTCCAACCATTTACTACTCTCCGTATTTTGATGAAGACGCGATGTCCTGCCAAGAATCGGCCCGTGTTCCGCTCAGGGACACCCGCGGAAACAAAATGATGGATGTTTGCCCGAAAACTCATGCCTCGTGCGGATTTCAAGGCAGCTGTGTCATTAAGAAAAATAAAATTCAGCAAGTTTACAATGTTATTGATCAAAAGAATGGTGAAGACCGTTTTGCAAAAGTCAGTGCGCGCTGCAAGTTCGGTTATGGCGTGCACGATAAAAAGAATCAACGTAGTTTCTGCTTAGAGCCTTACATTACGATTGCCGCCGATCTTTCAATTTACAATCCGGGGGACGTGATCTTTCTGCCAAAAGCTCGCGGTATGGAGCTGCCCTCGGGGAAAATGCACGATGGGTTTTTTGTCGTGGCCGATGCGGGACGATTGATCAAAGGCAAAGGTCGTTTTGACTTTTTCTCGGGGCACCAACATTGGAAGGATTTTCAGAATCCGTTAGCCAAGATTCGACTCCACGACAAAGATTCGAATCTTGAGTATCATCGCATCGAAGGCCCCTCGGCCGAGCGTTTTCGCCGAACGATCAAGAATCTGATTTCGGATTGAAAGCTGCATATGCGAAGCTTTCGAACCTCCCTTTATCAAACTGTTTGTTTTTACCACTTTTACGCGCGGTTTTCGGACGACAAGCAGATGTCTTCAGCCCAGCGCTGGAATCAGCTCTCCCGAATGTTCAACGAAATGCATTGCGACCTGGAATTTGAACTAAATGCCTTTGTGTTGATGTCCAATCATTTTCATGGAGTGGTGCGAATTGCCAGGTCAAAAACCGAGAATTGGAATTCGCTGTTAGAAAGTCGCTGCAGACTAACCTTGGAAGACCAAGTCTATCTTATCCGAATCGAACACATAAAATCACTTCGTGAGACTCTGCTTTATATTTATAAAAATCCGGTCGAAGCTGGAATCGCAGAGAGTGCTCTCGAATTTCGTTACTCGACATATCGGCAAATCATCAGTCCGAACTCGAATCTTGATCTTGTTAAGATTGAACGACTGAACGATCCTTTACATTTGATACTCCGTCCGATTTTGAACAAATAGTTTCCGAGCCCTTGAACATTCCGGAAGGCTCCTCTAGAACCAAGAGCCAAGGAGCTCCTATGAAATCTCTAGTTATCGTTTTTTTGATGATTCCTGCGGTAAGTACAGCGACAAAATTCAAAGCCGACCTAAAATCCGAAGGTCAGGTGACCTTTAAGTCCGAAGAAAACGGCAAAGCGGTCCGAGCTTTTGTGAAGTCTGGGTTTCATTTCAATGCCGAGTCTCCCGCTTACGCAAAATCCCAAGACCAAAAACTCGATGCCAAGTCCCGGTCAGAAAAAGAAATCTTGTTTGCCCTGCCGGAATCAAAATCGGGAGCCTTTGAATTGCGCTTTTACGTCTGTGACGACGCCAAAACAGTTTGCGAAATGCACCGACAGGCCTGGGGAAAAGAGACAGGCAAGTCAGGCGCGAAAGAGCTTTTTGGTAAAGATGATTTGCAGGCGGCCTTGGGCGCTGCCAAAAAAGACAACAAACTCGTTTTCATCGATTTCGCCGGATCTTGGTGCCCCCCGTGCATTCGCTTAGAACATGAAGTCTTTCCGACCAAAGAATTTAAAAAAGCGGCTGAGAAATACGTTATGGTTCGATTGGACGTGGATCTTCCGGCCAATGAAAAATGGATGGAAAAATACAACGTTAAAGCATTTCCGACTTTGGTGGTGACCAATTCCGAGGGCGAAGAGCTGGGCCGGAAACTTGATTTTCAAACCGCCCAGCACATGAGTTTATTTTTAAATGCGATCGCCAAAGAAATTCCACCGACTCAAGGAGAACTGCGAAAGCAGGCCGAGGCCGGCGAGAAGTCGAGCCAGGAAAAATTGGCGGCGGAGTATTTAAAAGCACTGAATTACGTCGAAGCGCTGGCCTGGTACGACAAGGCCGACAACAAGTCTGCCCGTCGTGCCGAAGCCCGCATCGGTTTTTGGGACGGCGAATGGAACGACGCCAAAAAAGACCCCGAGAAAGCCAAAGCCAAAGAAAATTTGAAATTGGCCTACAAGGAATCCGCGACGAAATTTCCCGAGGAAATTCTGGCGATCGATTGGCAAAAAAATTACGCCGATCTTTTGGATGAAGAAGGATTGAAGGACGAGGCTAAAAAAGAATACGAAAAAGCGAAAACTTTGGCGATGAAGTGGATCGAAAATCCATCTTTCTTAAGAAAAAATACGCCGCCCGAGTTGGGGGATCTGACTTTGCCTGAGCTATGGTCTAAGGTTTCCGAGATCGAAGAGAAGCTGGGCGCTCCCGACAAAGTAGAAAAAGTAAAACAGGCTCAGGAAAAAGCCATCGCCGAAACGTTAAAACTGAAGCCGACGGTGAAGACGCCAACACACGTGATTTATTTGGTCGCGTACATGAAGCCTGTCCGAGACCTCACAGAGATTGAGCCCTGGCTGCTAAAGTTGGAAGAGGCTTATCCCCAGGAATTTACCTATTACCAGCGACACGCGAAGCTTTTGCTTGATAAGGGCGAGTCCCTGCGCGCGCTCCCCATCGCCGAGAAGGCCTACGGGATGGCTTTTGGTAGCAACCAACTGACGATTGGGCTGTTGCTCGCAAAGATTCACAAAGACCTTCAAAACAAAGACCAAATGAAGGCTCTCTTAAAAGAGTTGAAATCACAGCCCCACTTTTCGTCCAAGCGAAACAGGCACGCTTCTAAAGCCATCAGCGATTTTGAAGTCAGTCTTAAAAAATAGTGATTTTCCCAAAATAAACCTAAGTAGCTGTTCCAATTTGAGAAAATTGAAATAATGGTGCCCCAGGCTTAAGTCTTAACGCGGTGCGCCGATATAGTGAATGACTATTGGCGAGTGTTTTCCGTGATCAGGGCCTGTGGGCGTCTGGCTGAATTATCAGCCTGTCTCCTTGAAAGCGGAGGTTGCAAAATGGGTCTCAGAATTAATACGAATTTGCCGTCGATCTCGGCGCAAAGAGCGATCGGAGCCACCCAGCGTGGCTTGGAAAAAGTATCCAAACAATTGTCGACGGGCAGTCGATTCGCGGATCTTTCCGAAGGTGCCGGAGACTTTGCCATTGCCGAAAATTTGAAGGGTCAGATCAAGGGACAAAGAGCGGCTCAGTTTAACGCTGAGAACGCGATTTCTTTTGTATCGATCGCCGAGGGTGGGCTTAATGAACAGAACAATATCGCGATTCGATTGCGGGAGCTGGCTGTGCAGTCCGCAAGTGACACGTTCTCTGAAAAAGAACGTGAGCTTTTGAACTACGAGTACACTCAGTTGACCGAGGAGTTTGAACGAATCGCGCAAACTACAAGGTTCGGCTCCACCAAGCTGCTGGCGGGAGACAACAAGTCCTTTGATTTTCAAGTGGGAACTTATGGAACTGCCAACGACGTTGTGAAGTTTACTTCCGACACAAACACCACCGCGGCTTCCTTGGATCTTAAGGGATCAAATATTTCAGATAAATTTGATGCTCGGGATCAGCTCGAAGTTTTAGACAAGGCTCTTTTTAAGCTTTCACAAGCACGCGCTAAGTTTGGCGCGGTTCATTCGCGACTGGAAAGCGTGGTGAATAACTCGGGAGTGTTGGTGGAAAATCTAGAAGCCGCCCACTCGCGCATTGCTGACACCGACATTGCAAAAGCCACGGCCGATTTTTCGAAATACCAAATTCAGCAACAATACCAAACGGCGATTTTGGCTCAAGCCAATCAATTTCCGCTTGGACTCATGAAGCTCCTTGCTTAAGGAAAAGGGGAGAAGGTGCGGCTAGGCGCCCCCGCCGCACCATTTCCGCGATTCTAGTCCAGTTAAAAGCCGAACATCAGTTCGGCTTTTTCATTTCATCCATTCCATTTTCTGTTTCGTCCTGAAACAAAGAGATCTCTTCCTAGACCAAGGTCGACCGACTTTTAAAATAAATTTTATTTTCCAAAAGCCGATCAATCTCCGTTACTAGACGCGCTGCATTTAAACCTAGACTCGACCAAGGGCCTAAAGCTTCCTGGACCTAAGCCGAGAAGTTGTTTGTGAACATGTTGGAGCAACCGAAGCGCTGATCAAGGTAACCTCGCCAATAGTCAACGAGGTCCGAAGTCTTCCTCCGGGGAAATCTGAGCAAGGGATGTCATCACCATCCCACTCGGAAATCCTTTCCAGCAGAAAAGAACAACAAACAAGAAAGGAATACACAAACGTTAGTCTGTGTAAGGGGGAACAATTATGGGCTTAAGAATTAACACGAACGTGCCGTCAATCGCGGCACAAAGGGTACTTGGTGTACAACAACGCCGAATGGAACATTCGACGCAGGCGTTGGCATCTGGAAGTCGAATCGTTAGTGCTGCCGACGATGCTGCTGGTCTTGCCATCTCAGAAAACCTGAAAGGGCAAATCCGAGGTATCGCTCAAGCGCGTAACAATGCGTTCAACGCCGGATCTGCAATTCAGATCTCTGAAGGTGGATTGAACGAAATCAATAACATCATGATTCGTTTGCGCGAATTAGGAATTCAGTCAGCTTCCGACAACGTCGGGGACCGAGAACGCGGCTTTCTCAACGAGGAAGCAAAGCAATTGGTTCAAGAAGCGGATCGTATTGCTAAGACGACTCAGTTCGGGGAGCGAAAACTGCTTGATGGCTCTGGCGGGGAACTAACTTTCCACGTAGGACCCTTCGCCGGCCCTGAAAATCGAATTTCTTATTCACTATCATCTAATGCTACGGCCGGTGAGCTCGGAATTTCAGGCGTCAGTGTCGGCGATAAAGATTCTGCCTTGGATACCTTGAACGCCGTGGACGAAGGTCTAATTAAGTTGTCTACCATGCGCGCAAACTTCGGAGCCGTTCAAAGCCGACTGAACACCACGACTTCAAACTTGGACATTCAGTATGAAAACTTAAACGCCGCCAACTCCCGCATTCGGGACGTTGACGTTGCCAAAGAAACGGCCGAAATGGCCTCGGCTCAGGTTCTGCAAAGTGCTGCGGTGTCTGTTTTGGCGCAAGCCAATCAGTTCCCCGGTGTCGCTCTGAAACTGATCGGTTAATGAGCACGTCGCGCAGCTGGGCGTCGACGCATTGACTGACTAATTTTCTGTAACTTTCTTGTTGGAGTCTTGTCTCGCAGGATGCGAGGCAAGGTTATTAACGACAAGTGACAGCACTCTTCAAACTCATTTAGCTAAATATTTTTGGGATTTCTCATCTTGATTTTACACAAGGATTTGGAGACACGAGACGCCCACAGACCGTCGCGTTTTTCTCTTAAGCCCGCCCTCGGAGAGTTCATCTCCGAGGGTTTTTTTTTGCTCAAAAGCTACATCCCAATATGATAACTGAGATTTACCGAGGCAAAGCTGTTTGGTTTTTCACGTTCATAGAACTCAGGTGATTTTGTGGTGAAACGCCAGACAAAGTTCCATGGGAAATACTGCACACAAAAACCCAAATCGGTTTCAAAGGTTAAGGGCCGACGACGAACCCGGTGACTTTTCTGATAATTGTTTCCGTCCAAGAAGATATCCCGGCCAATAGCGTTCCCGCGAAGGGCCCCGAAGAAGTAAAAGTTACTCTGGGGATCTTGCTTTTCCTTGCCGGTGGACACAAAGCTTTCACCATCAGAGGCCGAGGGACGGCTCGGACCAAAATTATCTGGTAAATTCGTTCCCAACCGAGCCACCAGCCCGGTGCGCGCTCCGATCAAGACATTCCCTAAGCTTAGGCCGAATTCAGGAATTAAATCAAAATAGGTTCGTCGTGCAGTGTGCAAATCAAAAGTCTTAATTTTTTGCACGTAGCTTAGTTGAAGCGTCGGTTCGTTTTTTAGCTGGTGCTCCCAACCGGAAGCTTTGTTAATTCCGAGAGCGCTGTGCACGGTGTTTTGAAAATGTTCGCCCTGTGCGACTGGACCGACGGCGCCCAAATCAAGCTCGAGCAAATGGGATTGGGTGGGTTCTTTGACAGAAAAGAAAAGTCCAACATAAAGCCAAGCGGCGTAAGGCCGATCCGTTATGATCAGTTCGCGCACATCTTTATCATTGGGCGTGTAAATCTGTTGGGCGAGCGACACCCCGTAGTTAAACCGGCTAGAGTCCATTTTTACTTTTACAAAAGGAAGCAGCCCCAGCGTGGGCTTGGACCAACGTGGAAGCTTATCCAGGGCGTAGACGTAGGACATTTTGAACCCGGCCGAATACGCATTGTCGGATCCTGGCCCACCAAGTAAGCGCGAATCATTGTCGAGCGAAAAAGAGACCGCTTCTCCGGTGCCCCGTTCTTCTATGCCGGGCTTCTTTTCCTGTGCTATAGCTGTTTTAGAAATCAAAAGAATCAGCAGAATCAGTCGCAAAATCAACATAAGGGGCAAGCTATCACAATGAAGAATTCTACGATACAACTTTGGGCGCTCATTGGTTTTATGGTCCTTTGCTTGATTATTTCTGCAATACATCCTGCTGAAGTTTTGACCTATTTCTTGGAAGCCGGTCCCGTCATGATCGGCGTTGGGGTTTTAGTCACCCTTAGGAATCGCTTGCGAATCACTCCTTTGCTTTTGATATTGGTTGGAGCTCATTCGGCAATTTTATGTTTGGGTGCCCACTACACCTATGCCAAAGTTCCGCTCGGCTTTTGGTTGCAAGAAATTTTTCACTTTTCGCGCAATCACTATGACCGGATCGGGCATTTTGCCCAAGGCTTCATACCTGCCATTTTGGCTCGTGAAATTTTGATTCGGCAAAGGGTTGTCGCGGGCAAGGTCTGGCTCTTTGTCTTGGCGGTGAGCGTAGCCTTGGCATTTAGCGCGTTTTACGAATTGATCGAGGGTTTTGTTGCACTGGTTTCGGGTCAGGGCGCCGAGAGCTTCTTGGGCACACAAGGCGATGTCTGGGACACGCAGTGGGATATGTTTATGGCGCTGTTGGGAGCTTTATTTTCTTGCGGTGTGTTTGCGCGACTTCATGACCGACAATTAAAGTCGGCCAAAAAATAGTTTTTGCTATTGACGACCCTCGGCCTGAATTGGGAATACTTTTTTAGCGGCGACCGGCTTGCTGTTTTTAGTGTCGGGGCAAGACCATCCGTCAAAGAAGCCTTCAACCGACCCGGCAATACCGTCGGATCCCGTTCGACGAGTAACGGGAATTTTACCGGATGCGATATCTAATTTTGCCTGGTCTTTGATCTTGTCATCACAGTATTGGGGTTTGCATTTGTTGGGCGTCGGCGGCGGTTTCACGGTCACCCGAATAGCGCCGTGTTTGAGCATTTGTTTGAACAAGATCTCGGAAACTCGTGGGTTTAAGCGCACGCAACCTCCCGAAACGTTTTCGCCCAGAAGCTTGGCGTAAGACGGGGGTACCGTGTGCAGGAAATCTCCTTCGTTATCTAAACGAATGGCATTGGGCATGGGAATCGGGTTGCCCTCGCCGTCACTAAAAGTCTCGGTATAGTATTGTTTGAAAACCGTCGAGCGAGCGCGGATTTCTTTGTCCGTGCAGCGGGTTTTATCAAAGTCTTCCGCTTTGATGGCAGGAATAATCTTGGTTTTAATCTCTGGAGTTTTAGCGCAGTACGGAGGCCGCGGATTTACTCCGTTTGGAATTTTAAGTCCTCCACCCGTTGAAATGCGGGACGAGAAAAACTCGGTCCCTTTCCCGTCTGATGAAGGGTAAGTAATGTAAATCAACTGAGCCTCTTGATCGATAACCACGTCGACCGGAGTATTCTTCGCGTTGGGATTTACCGGCGGAGTCAGACATTTCAACGGCGCGGGCGCGGGAACTACCGCGGGTCCCGTTAGAATTTCCATCTGAGCCCACGTCGGTGCAACCATTACTGACAGTATAAAGAAGACGGTGGTGTGTTTCATATCCGTCTACAATCCAAAAATAGTGCCTAACAGACTGAGTTTAAAAGGCTTTGAGGGCCTCGGGCTGTCTGGTAATCCCTGCAGGTGTTAGCAATTTTTGTCAGGTAGGCCGTTCCTTTTCCCCCACCTATTCCTATGGTGGGGGAAAAGGAACGGCGCGGCCTGCGTGGCCTACCTAAGTCCGGTGCTGGACCGACGCGACGTTGATCGCGCGACCTTTTTCCTGGACCTTGATCCTGAAATTTCCAAGATGAAGGTCCGTATTTCATCAATAGTCCAAAACCAAAGTCTAGTTTGCGGTGGACCTTGGTCCAGATTCACTCGACTCGACTTTAGCCTTCCAAGACCTCGCCGATGAGCTAGGTAAGCAAGTGATCGAAACTTAGATCGGAAGCTGGTGAGAGAGTGTGCGGAAGTGATGATCTTCACACAATCGTTTGTAGCCGGAACAAGAAATAAGAAAAGGTCTCTGACATGTTCAACAAACAAAAACAATAGTGCAGGGAACGCACGCGGTTGTGACGTCTGGTGTAGGATCTGGACCCACGATTTTATTGGAAGGACTCCTCAACAACTAATGGAGGTTCCCAATGGGAATGCGTATTACAACGAACTTGGCGTCTATCCAAGCACAACGGACTCTGACAGGTACTCAACGTGAAATCGGAAAGTCGATGGCTCAATTGTCATCGGGTAGCCGGATCACAAAATCTGCTGACGATGCGGCAGGGCTGGGAATTTCTGAGAACTTGAAATCTCAGATCCGCAGTTATTCTCAAGCTTCTCGCAATGCGAACGATGGTATTTCCATGGTTCAGGTTGCTGAGGGTGGCTTGACGGAAGTTTCTAATATCTTAACTCGTATCCGTGAGCTCGGCATCCAAGCCGCTTCGGACACTGTGGGTGAGCGCGAGCGCGGTTACCTCGATAAAGAAGTTCAGCAATTGAAAGCAGAGATGCAACGTATTTCTAAGACCACTCGATTTGGGACTCAAAACCTGCTCGATGGCAACGGTAAGACTTTTGAAATTCAAGTTGGTATTAACAACGATGGTTTCGAAGATCGCATTGCATTTGACTCTTCGGTTTTAAATTCAACCATCGATGAGCTGGGTGTGGCCGGTGTTGATTTCAACACGAAAGAGGGAGCGCAATCGGCTCTGGACGCGGTGGACGAGGCTCAAGCCAAAGTTGCCGGATTTCGCGCCAACTTGGGTGCGATCCAAAATCGATTCCAGTCAACGGTCGAAAACTTGGGTGTTCAGCACGAAAATCTATCGGCTGCAAACTCTCGAATTCGGGACGCGGACATCGCACTTTCGACTTCAGAAATGGCTCGAAATTCGATCTTGCTCAACGCTTCAACTTCCGTGTTGACGCAGGCAAATCAAATTCCGAATCTCGCTCTGAAAATGATCGGCTAGTCCTAATATAGGTCGCTCCCAGAGGGAGCCGACCCATTTAGGAACCAAAATTATTATTTATGTTTTATAAGGACAGTTCGGGGATGCGCCATAAGGTCCCCTTATACCAAGCCTACCCAGAGAGATGAGAATCTCTCTGGGGTATTTCGAGCCCAAAGGCCGAAATTGATCGAGTCGAGTAAACTGAAAAGACAAAAGTGCCGATTGATCCCTTATGGATGTGCGGAATGTGCTGGGGTCGTTGATCCCACTTAACATTGCAAGAAAAGATGCGACGGATAGGGTTATTAAGTCCGATTCCACGACCGAAAGAGATGGGAACGGACAAATGCCTTTCGGAGAGGGTGGGGAACACAAGCCTCCCATGTCCGAAGAGCAGTTAAAAAAAGCAATGGAGCATTTGGCATCCCATGCGGCCGTTAAGGAAAACAATCTGTCGGTCGAACTGCAAGTGATCGATGGCCGAAACTTCGTATTGATTAAAGAAGCGTCTGGTAAAATCGTGCGCCGAATTCCCGAGATCGAACTTTGGTCGTTGAAAGACGTCCAGGAAAACGAGAAGGGTCAACTGCTGCGCAAGACCGCTTAGTCTAAAGGTTTAGACAAAGGGCTGAGCTTTACCGTCAAATTTCAATCCTTTTTCCTCTCGCACGAACGTCCTGGCCGGACAAATCATTGACTCACAGAATTACAAACATTCATGAGATTATTTTCCCATGCCAATAAGAATGCTGGGGATGGCTTCAGGTATGCCCCCAAACATCGTAGAGCAAATCATGGATGCCGAGCGGATCCCCATTAAGCAAATGGAATCCAAAAAAGGCATGGAAGATGAAAAGCTCAAATTGATCGCCGACCTTGAAACCAAGGTCGGCGAGATCACCAAAAGTTTGGGCGAACTCACCAGCACGCGTGGTTTCACAAACACGAAATTAATTTCGGGCAATCAAGCTGTCATCGACGGGGTTGTCGATCCAGAAAAAGCAATGACCGGCGACTGGCAAGTCGAAGTCGTGCGCTTGGCCAACAAACCGGGCGCCATGTCGAATGGTTTTCCAGACAAAGATAAAACCCAAGTCGGAGTCGGCTATCTTCGCTTTGATACACCCGAGGGTCGCAAAGACGTTTACGTCGGAGCTAACAACAGTACGCTCGAAGGCGTCGCCAATGCGGTGAACGCGTCAAACTTGGGACTGCGGGCTTCGGTGATCAATGACCGCAAGGATCCTGCGTCACCCTTTCGGCTTTTAGTTACAGGATTAACCACGGGAAATGACAACCAAGTCGTCTTCCCGACGATCTATATGTTGGATGGGGACCAAGATGTTTATTTCGAAGACTCAAAGCCGGCGCAAAACGCCATTGTAAAACTCGATGGCTTTGAGTTGGAAGTTCCAGATAACCAATTGAAAGATATTATCCCAGGTGTGGTTTTAGACTTAAAGCAGGCAGCCCCAGGGCAACCGGTTCGGGTCGCCGTGAAAGAAGATCTCGAAGCCATTGCAGGGAAAATTAAATTATTTGTCGATGCCTACAACGGGGCGCTGGGATTTATACAAGCGCAGCACAAGCTTTCTAAGGGTAAAGACGGTAAAGAAAGACTAGGTCCGATGGGCGGAGACGGAATGCTCCGCTCGATCGAATCCAACTTGCGGAGAGTTATCCTGAATCCGCAATTGGGCGTCGACAGTTCAATTCAGCGAGTGAATGAACTGGGAATCGAGTTCAATCGAAATGGAACTTTGAATTTCAGCCAAGACAAATTTAATAAAAAACTTTCCGGAGGTCCCAAGGAAGTTTCAAATTTCTTTCGCGGCGATGGATTCCGTGTGGGCTTCGTACCGACCGTAAAGCGAGAAATCGGGGGACTGCTCGACAATTTTACGGGTCCCATCGGCACTCGAAAGAAAGGGATTCAATCCCGGATCGATTTGCTCGATAAGCGCATTGATATGAAAGAAAAACAGCTCGAGAAAAAAGAGGATCAGTTGCGCAGAAAGTTTTCGGACCTAGAAACTAAGATGTCTGCCATTCAAGCACAAGGTGCGCAAGTGGCTGGGCTTCAGGCTAAGCCGCAGTGATAAGACATACGGATAAATAGTTTAGATTTCGCGAATTAGACTTTAGAAAATGACTAAGAAACCGACAGGTAATGACAGGCTAAAGGGAGCTCGGAAGTAATGAAGAATCAGTATCAGAAGTACAAACAAACTCAGGTGGTCAGCGCCAGTCGCGAAAAACTTCTTCTTATGATGTACGAGGGGGCCATTAAATTTACTAAAATGGCCATCAAAGCAACCGAAGAGAAAAACATCGTTGAGCGATGCAACACAATCGGTCGCGTTTACGACATCGTCACCGAGTTGAACAACACTTTGGATCACAAAGTGGGTGGCGACATTGCTAAGAACTTGGAACAGCTTTACATGTACATTACGGACCAGTTAACCCAAGCCAATCTCAAAAGCGAAGTCGAACCACTGAAGAATTCGCTGAAAATTCTGGAAACTCTTTATGAGGGCTGGGTCAGCGCCGTTGAAAAGATGAAAAAAGACGAATCATTTAAGACACCAACAAAAAGCGGTTGAAGATTTAATTTAAGCACTGGCCATAGGACGGGCCAAGGGGGACTCATGATGAGAATTATCCAACTTTTGGATCAAAAGAACCACTACCTAGAAAAGTTTTATGCTTTGGGCGAAGAGACCCTCAGTCAACTTTCCGAAGGGCAGTTTAACGATGTCGAAGGATTCTATCAAAACCGAGAAAAAATCTTGGAAATGATCCGGTACATCGATTTTGAGGTCAACGAAGCACAGAACGCGATCACCGAGGAAGTTGATACCGAGTCTCGCCAAGAAGTGAAGGCCCGCCTGAAGGTCAAGGAAGTGTACGTGAGCCAAATTCTGGATCAGGATTTGTCGATCATGTCTTTCATAGAACAAGTCAAAACCGAAATAATCCGCGAACTTCAACAAGTGAAGCAGGCCAAACGAGCCGTTGGCGGATACAAGACGCGATCTTTTTCTCATCGCTTAGATGAAGAGGCTTAAACCTGTCTTTTAAGAAAGCGCAGCCGTTGGTCCTGCCTTAAGTTTTGACGGAGTCTTTTACCAGGCTCCGTCAATCGTTCGACGCCCAGACGTCTCAATCAATCTATATTCGATTTCAAAACAACTCTTCAATTTTCTGGGATGGCATCTCGGTTGCTTTACTGATCCGTAAGGTAATAATTCGAGGAGTCACAGTGTTTTCACCAATCGAGCCCGTACCATTGTTCCGTATCGTAAATAGTTCGGCATCGGAAACCAGCCCGACCGAAGTCGTATTTAAGCTGAAAAACAAAGACGACCCCGAAAAGGCAGCAAGAAAAATCCCACTCCGCGCTTCAGAACTTATGGCCAACGCGCTCATCTTGAAAGGCAGCGGCGAATCCAATTTAGCGAAAGCGCTTTTCCGTGAAGTCTTAAATTTGGACAGTCGCAGTGTGGTGGCCCTGAAAAATCTTTTTGAAATGATTCCCCCCACCAGCGAATACATTGAAGAGCGTGAAAAAATCGCCAGCGCACGCTATTTTCATAATCGCGATATTGAAGCCACACTCGCATTGGCAAAACTAAAAGTGGAACAGCAAAAACCGGAGGAGGCTCAAGAACTTTATTTTGAAGCCGCCGCCTGCGAATCCGATCGTGCGGATTTATTCTTTGAAATCTACAAAGACATCGGAAACTTATTTGTTCGTTCCGGAGACTTCGAGGGTGCGGAAGAATATTACTTCAAAGCCCACGCTTTGAATCCCGAGTCCGATATTCTGCAAGTGAATCTGGGCACCCTCGAGGTTCAGCGGGACGACTGGGCCCCGGCCCGAGAGCGTTTTGGTCAGGCCCTGCTCTTAAATCCAAAGAACGACAAGGCTTGGGTTGGGGTTGCACTGGCCCACCACAATTTAGGTGAATTTGACTTGGCCCACGCCAGCCTAACGAACGCTTTAGATTTTAATCCTCGCAATCGGACGGCCGTGCATCTTTTGGCGTCCTGGTCATTGAAGTCCAAAAAGTTCGAAGCGGCGATTTCTGCTCTGCAGATTTATTTGAGCGAAGCCGGGCATGACGCCGAAATGTCTTTAGCCCTTATCCATTTGTTCTGCGAAACCAAACAGTACCAACTGGCGCTTTTCGAAGTGGAGCGCACCCTGCTTTGGGAACCATTGCAGAATGAAGTGATCGAAATCGAAAGAGCCCTGAGGGAACAAATTGGTTGATTTGCCAACCCGCGATGGGCTTAGACTTTGTTCTCACGTGAACCCGCAGGGCGAGGCTCAAATTTGGGCCGATTCAATTTTAGGTGCCTCGGCGGGCCAGTGGATTGTCCTTGGTGTAGGTGCTGGTTTCCACTTGCGCGCGCTGACCTTGAGGTTTCCGGAAGACGAATTTCTTTTTTTGGATTTTGACGCCAATGTCGAGCTCAGGGCTCCGATCGGAGACCGTAAGAAAATCATCATTCTCGAGCCGCTTTTTGAGTCCGGCCAAGTTTTCAACCAGGTGATTTTGAATTGCCTGAAAACAGGATTTCGCGTCATTTCTTTTAAACCCAGTTGGTCCGGCTTAGAAACCAATTTCCGCCGCATCGAAAGTCTTTTGCTAGGTCACCAGGGTGAGTGCAATCCCTTGCTCAGTGCTGATGCGGGATTAAAAAAAGCCTTCTTCAGCGTTCCGGCAACTTTAGAAATAAATATCAAGTCGATCACCGAAACCGATCAGACCAATCCATCGATTCGTTGGCGGCGTTTGCGCGCGCTGCGGGAGTTGGTCACGTGAAGATTTTAGCGCTTTCTCTATTGCGTATTGGTGACTTTTTTCAGCAGGTGCATTTGTTCCAGCAGGTCCTAACGCAATTTCCCAAGGGCGAACTTCATCTGGTTTGTTTTTCCGACATCAAGGGGGTTGAGAAGCTCTACCCCAACTGGAAGTTTCACTTTATTCCCAGAAATGCCATTCAACGTGAACTTGTGGAAAGGGACCGTCCCTGGTATCGGGGGCTTTATCTCATGGAAGAATCTTTGCATTCTGTTTTTTCGACCGAGTGGCAACTGGTTTTGAATCCGACCAACTCGAGCTTTTCGGCGCGCCTGATGGATTGCATCCAAGGCGCTGACAAACGTGGTACCCAGTTTAAAGATGGGCAAACGGCGGGGTGGAACCAGGAATTGCACTATTTAAATGACTACTATCGCTCGTTGCCAAAGCCCGAGGAAACTTGGATTGAAATTACCTCGAAAGCACTGGGATTTAGTTTACCGCCGGCGCCTCCGATTCGACTGCGAGAGCAGGGGGAGATTTGGCTGAATCCTTTGACAAGTGATTCGCGAAAAAATTGGCCCTTTGCCAATTGGAAATCTTTGGCAAATATTTTTGTCGAACTTAATCACAAGGTACGAATTTTAGGATCACCCGGTGAAAGGGATTGGATTGCAAAGCACTTTCCGAAGGTCAACTGCGGGGCATGGAGTTTTTCAGAACTTCGGGATCAGGCCGAAAATTGCCGCCTTTTAATTTCGGGTGATACCAGTGTGCCGCATTTGCTGGCCCTGGAGCGAGTGCCGATGATCACTTTATTTCTAGGCCCGGCAAATACCTACAAAACTTCGCCTCGGTTGTCGGGAATATCGAACTTGTGTGTCAAGGTGCCGTGCGGACCCTGCGAACATCGCGGCACGTGTTCGCAACCCACGCAAATCTGTGAGGATTCGATTCGGGTCCGCGAAGTTGTCCAGGTCGCACAAGTTCATTTGCAGGAACGCCCGGCCAACCAAGTTATTTTGGGACCTGAAGTTTTTTGGATCGATGCCAAGGGAGAACGTCATGAAAAAGAATCCGTCCGCAGAGGCTCACCAAGTCGAGGCTCAACTTCGACAATGGCTGGCTAGACTCGAAAATTTGCAGATAAAGATAAAGGAAACTCATGGCTACAGTGAGCCGGTGCAAAAATTAAAAATTCTGACCGAATTTGTAAGGGAGCAATTGCCGAATGAAAATACTAATCATTCAAACAGCGAGACTCGGTGACATCTATTTGATGTGGCCGGCTCTTCGGGCGCTGCGACGTCAGCAGCCCCAAGCCGAGATTCACGTTTTGGCAAGAGAGACCTATCGCGGAGCACTCGAAGGACTGACGGTTGTTGATCGCGTCCACGTGTTGGCTTCCAAATCGATTATCGGCAATCTGATGCAGGCCTCGGACGACGAGTCGTTTTTAAATTCTAATTCTTACAAGGAACTTTCGCAGTTCTTGGATAATTTGAAAAACGAACAGTTCGATAAAATTATTAATATGTCTTTTTCTCCGGTTTCGAGCGAAATTACGCATTTTTTAGGCGGAGCTTCGGCCGAAATCATCGGTTACACCCGTCAATCCGATGGGTATCTGGCCATTCCCGATGCGATGAGTGCCTACTTTTATGCGCAAGTCGGGTATGATCGTCCCAATCGTTTTCATTTGGCAGAAATTTTTGCTTCGATGTGTGGACTAGATCTTGCGCCGGCCGATTGGAATTGTCCCCAACTGCCACCCCTGCCCGAATATTTGCCAAGCGAGTACATCACACTTCATGTCGGGGGGTCAGAAGCCCACAAGACTTTGAGCGTTTCCAAATGGATATCGATCCTGTCACAAATTCGGAAACTGCGTCCGGTGAAGATTGTTCTCATCGGAAGTGAATCAGAAAAAATGAAAGCCGCGCAAGTCGAAGCGGCGGGTGGCGGCGAAGGCGGCAATAGTGAAATAATTAACCTGGTGGGCGAGCTAAAACTTTTAGAAACAATGCGGGTAATTCAGGGCTCTCGTTGCTTAGTTGGTCCTGACAGTGCGCCAATTCACATGGCAGGTCTGGTCGCAACGCCGGTGTTAAACTTGAGCGTTGGGCGCGTCAAGTACTGGGAAACGGGCCCACGATCTGTCGGCAGCATCGTGCTTCCCGCGGAAACTGAAACTGATCTTCCGTCGGATGTGGTCGCCGACATGATAATGCGTTTACTTCATAATCATCGCGTGCCGACCGGAACGATTGAAGCTGCGCCAGGCACGCCCAGTTACACGGGCAGTTCCTCTCCACAAACAGATTTCGAATGGAATCTGACCGAAGCAATTTATTTGGGAAAAGACTTTCCCGTACCGCAGGAGCCCTTATTTTTAGAGGGCATTCGCCGTTTGAATGAAGTGAATAGCTTTTTGATCGAACAGTTGAGCTCCATCGCTTCGCAAGAGTCTTTGCAAAAACGCGCGGCGCTTTTAGATCGCAGCGAAGAGATTATCGAAACCATCGCAAAACTCGTTCCCGCAGTAATTCCTTTGGTTCGATGGTACATGACCGAGAAAATCAGGATCGGTCCCGGAAGTATTCAAGACATCGTGGTGAAAAATTTAGAAACACAGAATTTGCTTCAGGGCGTTTTAGATATCTATAAGATTGATCCCGAGCCGGCGCCGGCATCAGAACAGGAGCTCTAATGATTACGCTAAGATACACGGGTCCCCAAATTACTAATCAATTTCCTGAGCTCACAGATCTGGCCCAAGTTTTTTCCGCTTTTGAGAAACAGTTTGAAAAACAAGGGCAAGTTATTTGCCAATTTCGAATCAACGGGATGCAATTGTCCGAGGCCGAGGAAGCCAAAGCCAAATTTGTGACCATCCAAGAGATTGAGCTCGTTGAAATCTTGGTCGACACTCCAACGAATCTTCTTGAGGCGGTCATAATTAATTGGATCGATGAATTGCCCGCCATGATCGAAAAAACCGACAATGTCGCAGAAACATTTCGCCAAGATGGTTTTCAAATACAGTACACGCCCTTTGTGCGTTTGGTGGATTCTTGTCAGTTTTTGATTGATAGCCTGCTTTCGATTCAGTCCCTGCGCGGTCAGGATAAAACGGTCGGATCCGCCGACTGGCGAAAACTGGAAGCGGCGACGGTCAAAGCGATTGGCGAGAGCTTGGCGGCTTTTGAAAAGAAAGATGCCAATTGGTTGGCGGATGTGCTCGAATACGACTTAGCCAACTCACTTCAGAGCTGGTACGAGTTATTGAAAAAAATCGATGGAAAATTCACTGACCTCGAACAATCCAAAGCTCAAGACCCTGCCGCAGCGGCATCCGATCTTATTGTTCACTCACAAGATACTTAGTGAATTTCAGCTTCCAGCAGAACTGTTGGCGGAAGCTGAAATTATCGAGGTCTCGGATTTAGAAAAAGCCCGCGGCATCCTGAAATCTGGATCGGTTGCGGCCCTTGTGGTCGACGACCGTTCCGATCCACGCTTGGATTTCCTGCAAGAGGCCGCCCAACAAGCGCCTTCGATCATTCGTGTGCTCTGGACCAATCGAATTAGTTTTGAACATATTGCCCGAGCCATTAACAAAGGCCGGGTGTTTCGCGTTGCTGATCTCAAAGAGCCTCCGGCAACGCTGGCACAAAGTCTGATCGACAGTTTGTCTGAATTTCGCAATGACTTGCTCCGCGTCGAATTGGTGCGTCGGTCGACCAGACACAATCGTGAGCTTGAAGAGTTAACGCTGAATCTCGAGGGCCGGGTCGAAGAGCGCACCAAAAACATCGTCATCGCCAAGGAACAAGAAGAGGACAAGCTGAACCGCATCCGCAAGCTCGCGAAGTTTGTTAAAGACTTGACCGGAGTTTCCTCGGTCGAGGAACTTTTCAATTGGGTCAAAAATGATTTACGATCCTATCACTCCGTTGTGACGCCCCTATTGATTTTTCCGATTTCCAACGAAGACATTTCGATTATTTTTAGTTCGAAATCCCAAATCATCAATCAGATTCTTTCCAAGAATAAAATCGGTTCCTTGGACGGATTCGAAAACGTCCCGGCTTTGATTGCGAAAGTGTTTGCCAGACCCGTGGCTAAAATTTTATCGGTTCCTTTGGAATTAAAACAGGGCTCGGCGTACCTGCTGCTGGAACACACCGCCAACCTGAAAGAAGTTCGCGTTCTTGAAGCACACTTGAATGAACGGCGCCGGCCGGTCGAGATGGCGCTAGATCGATTGTTGCTCGAAGGTGAAAATAATTACTTTTCTTTTCGATGGGAAAAAACTTTCGACAACTTGCAGAGTCCGGTGAGCATTATCGATCGGGAAATGAATGTCCTGCGCGCCAATCGCGAGTTTTCCAAAGGACCTCGCCGTGGTCATTGCTTTGAAATCTTCGCGGGGAACACAAAGCCCTGCGATGGTTGCCCGGTGGGTGGTGTGTTGCAATCCGGTTCCGCCAAAAAAGGGATTATCCAGGTGGGCAATAATGTTTACCAAGTGCAAAGTTACCCTATTCGGTTGGCCGCAGATGGTCCCATTACCAATGTCGTTAGCTTTTACGAAAACATCACGCGCTACCGAGAGCTTCAAAGAAAAGTGCTGCAAAGTGAAAAAATGAGCGCGATCGGATTGCTTGCGGGAAACGTCGCCCACGAATTAAACAATCCGCTCACCGGGATTCGTTCCTTGGCTCAGGTGCTAAAAACACAAGTGCCCAAAGACAGCACGGCGGCCACAGATTTGGAAGAGATCGAAAAGGCCGCGGCCCGAAGCCAAGGCATCATTCGAAATCTATTGGATTTTACCTCGGGCGGGGATCAACGCACGCTTTGGACCACTATGGACGAAGTTGTCGAAAAAACGCTGCCTTTTTTGAAGTCGATGGTCCGAATTCATCGAGTTCAATCCCTTTTAAATAGTCGCAATTTTGAGATTTTTGTTGAGCCTAGTCTTTTGCAACAAGTTGTCTTTAATTTGATCAATAACGCTTGTCAGGCGATGAAAGAGCCAGGAACTTTGCGCTTGGTGACCCAAGTTCTTGAGGGAAACATAGTCGAATTGATCGTGGAAGATTCGGGTCCCGGTATTCCGGTTGAGGTTCGAGATCGTATCTTTGAATCCTTCTTTACCACCAAGCCCGAGGGTCAAGGAACCGGTTTGGGGTTAAGTCTTTCGAAAGAAATTGTCGAAAAGTTTAAGGGCTCGATTTCTTTTGTTTCTGAAATCGGTCGCGGGACCCAATTTTCTGTAAAAATACCGGGGAAAAAATCAACATGAAGATCCTGATCGTCGACGACGAGCCCCTGATCCGGCGTTCCCTGGGACGCGTATTTCAAACTAAAGGCTGGCTTGTGATCGAGGCTCCCGAAGGCCTGTCGGGATTGGCACTGTGGAACCAAGAGCGGCCCGACGTCGTCCTGTTGGATGTTTTGATGCCGGGCTTATCGGGTCCTCAGATTTTGGAGAGTGTTTCCAATGAGGTTAAAGCCAAAACCAAGATTTTTATGATGTCCGCATTTACAGGCGATTGGAATCATTCGAAAGCCGTGGAACTGGGCGCAGAGGCCTTCCTTCCGAAGCCTTTTGATGATATTTTCCAAATAGCTGCGATTGTCGAGAACTCTATAGTACCGTTAAAAAGAACCTAGCTAGGAATTGGAACAATAGAATTGGAACACAAAGAGACCTTTCATCCATTTGAGGCCAGTCTGATTGAAAAAGAGGGTGTGCCACCGGTCATCGGAAAGATCGTAAAGATTTCGCCCGTGGGATTTTTATTCCAACTGATTGCCGGAACCTCGGGTCTATTGCTGGGGGATCACACGACCGTTCAGTTTCAGGTGCCAGGTTCCGGATTGTTGATAGCTGAGTCCGTTAAAGTGATAAAATCTTATCTTCGATTTGCCGACACCAAAGTCTCCGCCAGTAACTTTGATCCAAAATCCAATCTTAAAATACAGATTTTCGAATTTCATTTCCTGCACATCTCTGAACACCGTAAGACTCTGATCAATACTTTTAACGATCAGAATGCTGCGGCTAAGGAATAAAAGGCCATGCGAATTATTTCAGGCAAGTATGGCGGGCAACATCTTGTCAGTTTTAAAGCGGACCATATCCGTCCCACGACGGACCGGGTAAAAGAAACCTTGTTCAACATGTGGCAAAGCCAGATCGAAGACTCTCGAGTATTAGATCTATTTTGCGGCACGGGAAATTTAGGAATTGAAGCCCTGTCTCGGGGCGCCGCCGAAGTTCTTTTCGTCGACCTCCATCCCAAATCTTTGGCTATTCTAAGGCAAAACTTAGATAAACTGAAAGTGGATGAGCCCCATGAGATCCGTCGTATTGATGTGTTTTCTTTGCTGGCGACCCATCAGGACCCGGGCTACGATCTGATCTTCATCGATCCTCCCTTTACCGAAGCCATTGCTCACGATGTCATGGCTAAACTTTCGACCTCGAAGGTCTTTCAAGCCAATACTTTGATCGCCATTGAATCAGGGCGGCGGGAGAAAATTGAAGACGACTATGGGGTGCTTTACCGTTACAATCACCGTGAATTCGGAGACAAGATTTTATCTTTATTTAAAGCAAGGCCCTAGCCTATGAAGATCGCGGTTTATCCAGGCAGTTTCGATCCAATTACCATCGGTCATGTTGATATCATTGAGCGAGTTTCAAAACAATTTGATCAAGTCATTGTTCTGGTGTCGGAAGCGCCCGACAAAAATTCACTTTTTACAGTCAGAGAGCGTTGCAAACTGATCGAGAAATCCGTCGCGCATTTCAAAAACGTGAAAGTCGACTTTAATTCCGATCTGACTTTTGAATACTTGCGAAAAAAGAAATCGAAAACTTTGATTCGGGGCTTGCGGGCGGTGGCGGATTTTGAATACGAGTTTTCGCTGTCGAGCATGAATCAACGTCTTGCGCCCGAAATTGAAACGTTATTGATGTTTGCGCGCCCTGAATTTTATTATATTTCTTCGCGCTCCGTTAAAGAGGTCGCCCGGCATCGCGGAAACATCCAGGGGCTTGTGCCAGAGCCCGTGCGCTTGGCCCTCGAGGGGAAATTTAAATGATTTCAAACAGGGGCCTTGCTCTGAAACCCAGTCCCACTTTGGCCATGGCCAACCGCGCCCGGGAATTGCTGCTCAAGGGAAGCCCGGTGATATCACTCACGGTGGGTGAGCCCGATTGGCCGACTCTTGTGTGCGCGCAAGAGGCCGGAATTCAAGCCATCAAAGCGGGGAAAACCAAATACACTCCGGCCCACGGAACTCCGGAACTGCGAAAAGCGTTGATTCCTTGGATCAAAGAGGAAACCGGGCAAACTTATGCCGACAACGAAATCGTCGTCGGCACCGGTGCAAAATTTGTGATCGCTGCGGCACTGCAAATGCTGGTCAATCCTGGAGACGAGGTTATAATCCCAACACCCTATTGGGTCAGTTATCCGGTCATGAGCGAACTTGCCGGTGGTGTATCTAAAATTGTTAATTGTGGACCCTCGGAAAATTTCAAGTTGACCGCAGCTGCGCTTGAGAAATCCATCAATCTAAAAACCAAAGTGCTCATTCTTTGCGGTCCTTCAAATCCCACGGGTATCGCGTACTCCAAACAAGAACTCAAAGATTTGTCGGTTGTCTTAATGAAACATTCTCAGGTGATGATTATTTCAGACGATATTTACAACCGCTTGATGCTGGATGGCTCGGGACTGGCGCCGCATATTTTGCAAGTGGAGCCGGGACTTCGCGATCGCACATTGTGCGTGAACGGAGCTTCAAAGGCTTTTTCGATGACGGGCTGGCGCATCGGGTGGGCCGCGGGCCCGGCCAGCGTCATGAAGGTCATGGCGGATTATTTAAGTCAGACAACGAGCAATCCCTGCAGCATCTCACAAGCCGCTACTTTGGCCGCGATTGAGCAGGGTAAACCCGAGCTTCAAGATAAAGTTCAAGAATTAGCCCGACGCTGTGAATTGGGTCTCGGTGCTCTGGGCAAAGTTCCAGGACTGAAAGTCACTAAGCCCGACGGCGCATTTTATTTTTGGGTGGATGTGAGCAATTGGTTTGGCAAAACCCACGGGTCCACCGGGAAACGGCTACAAAATTCCAAGGACGTTGCTGAACTTTTGCTGGACCATTCCTATTTGGCCACGGTTCCCGGTGTGGAATTCGGTGCCGAAGGCTATCTGCGCCTGAGTTTTGCGACTTCCGAGAAAAATTTCAGCGATGCTTGCCAGCGCATGAATGACCTAAGCTCATCGTTGGTCTAGATCAATGGTCCGGATCTTTGGTCTGGAACTTTGGCTTTTGTATTCGTCTGCTATACTCAAAAAACAAGGCCGTATTACAGATGAGGTCAGGATGAGCTCAGGCGGAGTCTTTCAAGTTCTAGTGAATATGGTTTTTTTGGCGAGCTTTGTGGCGATCTGGATTCGCCTGTTAAAACCCGCAAAAGACGATCCGCGGTTAAGTCGCGGGCTGCAACTTCTTCAAAGTAAAATCGCAATTCTAGAGGATTTGAGTGATCAAGTGGAGCGCCAGGTTCAACAAATCACTCAGCTGATCGAAGCCAAAGGCAAAGACTTGCAAACTTATATTTCGCAGGCGGACGATCAGATTCGTCGTCTTGAATCCACCAAAGAAACACCGATCGAATCTTTGAATGATCTTTCGGATCGAAAATCCACGGCAAAATACGTCAAGGCCGCACAGATGGCTTACCGGGGCGCCACGGTGGAAGAAATTATTAGCGAAGTCGATATCTCGCGCGCCGAAGTGGAATTCGTCATTAAAGTGAATCGTCATCAACTGCAATTTTCCCTTGAGCACTTGCCGGAATGGGCCAAACAAGAAGTCCCGGCGGCTAGCGAAGAGCCACCCTTGATGGTTTCTCGGCCCCCCACGCCTCCAGTTTTAAGGGTGAAAGATGCCGCGATCAGCCCTTTGGCGGCCAGGGCAGCTCCGATCAAAGAAGATAAATCCCTGGTGAGAAAAGTCGTTTTTCCCCGCATCGACATGAACCGCAACTTAGGCTGAGGTGTCTATGGCCAGTGTTCGTAATCGACAATTTAAAGTTGGCGAGAAAGTCCGCGCCCAAGTGAGCGAGTCACCGAGCAAGGGCATTCTGATCATGGATATCGAAGGCGATTTGTACCGGGTAATTAACGCCACTTTCGCAGCTATAAAAATCGGCGACTGGTTAAGCCTGCGGGTCTACGGCGTCGATCCCCTGGAGTTGAAAATCGATACTCCGAAACCGACCTCTTTCATCCGTTTAGCATAACGTTTTAGAACTGGTCCCTTTGGTTGGTGTTTTAGAATTGCATTCTGTTTTTTAAATCCTGGCAAAGTCTTTGCGATTCCCGTCAATCATGACGATCCAATGCCCTTGTTGTGGGAGCTTACGCAATGTTCGGAACGGATCTCGGCCAATCCGTAAAGACGGCAAGTACCGCAGAGTCTCTGACGGGCAAATTGTGCAGAGATTCTGTTGTGAGCGGTGCAACAAACGCTTTTCCCAAAGCACTTCAGGTCCTTTTTACCGACAAAAAAAGCGCCACAAGAACTATCCAGTCTTAAAGCTCTTGGGCCACGGCTGTTCCCAGCGAGAAGCGGCAAAGTTTCTCCGGTTGAATCGAAAGACGGTGGTGCAAAAGTTTCTGCTTATGGCATCTCGTTGTGAACTTAAATTACAAAAGTCCCAGCAGTATCACGCTCCGGCTTTGGAGGTTGAATTTGATGACCTAGAGACCTTTGAACACACCAAATGCAAACCCCTGTCGGTGACTCTAATGGTGGAACATAAAACACGGAGGATCTTAGGATTTGAAGTAGCTCGCATGCCCGCCAAAGGACACTTGGCAAAGATCTCACGAAAAAAATACGGTCCACGCATAGACGAGCGCCCGTTAAAAAGAGCCGAGCTTTTTGAGAAAGTCCGAGAGCAAATCTACCCCCATGCTTTGATCAGATCGGATTCCAATCCGCATTATACCAATGACGTGAAATTATTTTTTCCTAAAGCTAAATATCAAACTATTTTGGGTAAACGAGGAGCTATGACAGGCCAAGGGGAACTGAAAAAAATCGGCTTTGATCCGATATTTAGTTTGAATCACACTTGTGCCATGATGAGAGCCAATGTTAATCGCTTGTTCCGCAGAACCTGGTGCACGACCAAATGTCCGGACAGATTAAAAGCTCATTTGATGATCTATGCTTGGATTCACAACGAACGACTTCGATTAAATCGATAGGCCATCCCGGCCAAAAAGGACGCCGTCCTTTTGATCCTGTTTCGGTCGAACCATCCCGGTTCGACCGACTTTGAATTCAGGTTTAGGTAAATATCTTTAGAAAACAGCTTGGTTTCAATCAACACCACGCAAAGGGACCAGTTTATAACGTTAGAGCTCGCGCGAAAAGGGCGTCGACTTCTGGTATTCCGTGAAGAGCTGCGCCAATTGCAGTTTTTCCATTTCCGTAAAATTTCTAATCGCATTGTCGAGCCGCGGTTCTTTGATCTGGTGAGCGCTGTAAGTTAGGCACGGCAAAAACCCGCGTTGAAATTTGTGTTCGCCCTGGGCACCGGCTTCAAATAATTTCATTTTGCGTTCGATTGCAAATTCAATTCCCTGATAATAACAAAGTTCAAAATGCAGAGACTTGTAATCTTCGACGCAGCCCCAATGACGACCAAACAAAGTTGAATTTCCAAAGTAATTCAAGGCTCCTGCCACCATCTTGCCGTCCGGGGTCTCTGCGATCACGAGCAAGATTTTATCTTTCATCTTTGCAAAAACCTGCTGAAAGAATTCTTTCGTTAAATAATCAAATCCTCCCATTTTCTGAACCGTATCCAGGTAAAAGCCGTGCATCGCTCGGGCATGGTCTGCCGTCAGGTCACTGCCGGTCAGTCGCCGAATCTGAATTCCCGACGAGGTCGCCTGGCCGCGCTCGCGCAAAATTTCTTTTCGACGTTTGCTTCGCAGCTGGCTCAGAAAATCGCTAAAGTCTCGGTAGCTTTGATTCTGCCAGTGGTATTGAAAACTGTGGCGGACGAAAAAACCAAGGTCGGCAAAAGCGGGGATCTCGGCCTCAGTTATAAAAAGTGCATGAATAGAACTGGCGCCCACCTGCAGGGCCCAGGCTTGAGCGGCATTGATTAAAAACGGAAAAGTGAAGGGATCCCCCAAAAGCTTGGGCCCCGTTGCCGGAGTAAAGGGAGCGGCCGAGGTCAATTTCGGATAATAAGCTATTTTCTGCATCTGAAAAGCCTGAGCCCACTGGAAATCAAAAATGTATTCCCCGTAACTGTTGTTTTTCACATAACAAACGAAAGCACCCATCATTCGATCCTGATGCCAGGCGGTCAAATAGACGGGGTTCCAGCCCGTACGGGCCCCCAAACAATTGTTGGATTCCAGGGCGCTTAAGAAGGCATAATTTGAAAAGGGGAATTCCGCAGATTCCAGGTTTTCCCATGCGACTTGTGGAATTTCTTCCAAGGAATGGAAAATTTTGATTTCCGGCGCAATCATGGTAAAAGTCTTAACACATGATTCACATTCAAGCGAACGATCAGCACGAACATCAGCACGAACATCAGCATGGCGTCGGGATTCAGGAACGAACTTCCGAGAAAACCAAACGTCCCGCGATGTACGTGGTTTTCGTGCATAACGATCCGTTCACTCCCAGGGGCTTTGTCGTGGAAGTCTTGCGCCGCTTTTTCGGGAAAACCGAAGAGCAAGCATCCAAGATTATGCTGACCGCTCACACTCAAGGCATGGGGGCTGCCGGTATCTACACGAAAGAGATCTCAGAATCGAAAGCCGAAACCGCAAACAAGCATTCTCGAGATCAAGGGCATCCGCTCACATTTTCTGTTCAGGAAGAATAATTACTTTGAACTCTCTTTGATGAATAAAGTCAGATGGTAGCGAATCACGCTGAAAAGCTGAATCGGTTGCTCCTGGAAAGTCCATACCAATTCATGAAAAGGGCCTTTGCGGGCCATGATTTGATTTTCTTCGAGCATTGCTGTGTTTTGATTTTGATTTGTGGGAATCATGGTCGGTATGTAGTTCGGGCCCATAAAATTAAAGCGAATCGAAATGATTCCGGCTTCTTTCATTGAAAAAATCATTTTGAAGCCGTTGCGGAAAAGCATGAAGTCAGCCTGAGTCTTTGCGATACCGTAAATTTTGATTCGGCCCAAGGGCGAAACTTTTAATTCGTTGAATGCCGTGGCCGCTTCAACAATTTGGGCCTTCATTTCGTGCAAAAAGCGCATGGTTTCCGAGGCCAATGTTTTTTCATTGTCCAATCCAATCGCGAGATCGACTATTCCGGACTCTTCCAGCTGATCCTCGGCGCGAACAAGGTCTTTGATCCAAAATAAATTATCCGAGAGTTTTTCCATTTACTCCCCCCCAACCTCTTTATTCTGAGGCAAAGCGCAATGATGTCAACTTTAATGCTGCGCTTAAATACCGTCTGGAAGCCCAGGATAGGCGTTTTGACCCAAACTGTCCAAAAACGACCTTATTTCAAATAACACTGATTGGAAGCATCAATATAAACATACATTGTTTGATACCGTAAAATAGTACGCGAAATAGTCATCGCTAAATATTCCATTTTTACGTTCGCTGACGGAGCTGGTTTCACACCGGTAGTCTCCCTTGCTAAAAAAATTTCATGATCCGAGGCTAACAGGTTCCGCCTGTCCCCCCAACTTCAAAACTGCAATCCCCCGCCCCAGTAGGGCTGGGAATTGGCTATTTTAGAATTGAGAGGCCAATACAGGCCCGTCACCAGGGTCAAAGGGACGTGGTAGCCAATGTTGGCTTCGAATTTGGCTTCGATTCCCGCGTTGGCATAGCCGTAGCCCCATTCCGATCTTTGGAAGACTTTTGGAACTAAAGCTGAATTGTAGACAAAGCCATCCATCATGATCCCGTCGAACACGACGGCCCCGTAAGCCTGGTGCAGATAAAAGGGATACAAATCAGGAGCTTTGTCTAAGCGACTGATCGGAAATCGATACTCCAGATTCAGGGCCGCAATCGATTTACCCAAGAAAGTCCCGGTGGGATAACCCCGCATGAGATAGCTTCCGACCGGCGTGGCCGAGGTCGTCAGATCGGCCACACTCGAATCCAAAGATTCCACCCGCAAAATTTCGTCGGTGTAGCGGCCAGAAAATTTCGTCATGATCGCGTGGCGCTTAGGGATCCATTTTGAAAAATAATTGGTGAGCGAGCCTTCGCCCGACGAGTTTCTGCGCTTCAACGTGCGATCTTCTTTTGTAGAAAGAACCAAGTTGGTCTCAAATCCCGCTTCCGGAGAAATTTGAAAACCTGAGCGCGAGACATTATTGTAGGCCAACCCGAAAAAAGGACCGACCTGGTCGGATTCGAAACCAAATTTTTCCCTATGAATCGAAGTCGCACCCAAAGACACAAACAGATCGGGACTCAGAGACTGTATTTCCATCGACGAAGAAATCTGGGAAACTTGGGTGCGCGCCACCAGGCGGGGATCTGCCAAACGCGTGTAAACGTCATAGTATGAAATACGATTCAGTGGAAAAAAGGATTGATTCGCGTAACTTGCAAGCACGCTGGTTTTAGTAATCGCCGAATCATAAACCGCGTTAACAGAGTAGGCATGCTTCTTCAGCGGATCTTGCCCCGAAGTTTGCACGGATCCTAAAAATCCATCAGGTCCAAAAGACACTAAGGGCAGCCAGTAATGGGGCCACAAATAACCCCACGGGGAATAGGGTTCGGAAATCTCTGTCAGGGGAAGGCTTGCCTCGGAACTGGTGGTGCTCGGGGGATACCGTTCGGGCCAAAGCGGTCCTGTCGTTGGCAGATTTTCCGGCAAGCGATTTTTCTCTGCAAAATCAATCGAAACAATTTGATAACCCTTCGAGGTCAGTTGCGTGGCCAAATATTTTTTTGCGCCAGAATCCGCAATGGCATTCATGACAAACGAGCCCGAATGCGAAATCGGACGCGGGTTTGCCAGTTGCAAGTCCGTTTCATACGCGTTTCGTACGCCATTTTTGGTGCTGGTAAAAATAATTTTATTTTCGATCCGCTGGATCCAAAAAGAATGGGGATCTTTAAAATCTTCCAGCACGCGACGGGTTTCTTGAGTCTTTAAATTTTTAATAAAGGCCTTTTCCTGCCCTTGATCGCGCTCGGAGAATAAGATTTCGGAATCATTGAGCCAAATCGGCTGGCTGGCTCGGGACTGACCCCGTCCGACGGCCACCGTGGT
>JAYUPS010000196.1:0-8965 GCA_043759945.1 Bdellovibrio sp. | reverse complement strand
CTTTCTGTTTGATAGGGCGCCACTGGTTTGAATCCAGCAAGCCCGGCTGTTCACGCACAGTTGGGCGAACCTTTTGGACTACCTATTGGACTACCTATTCAACTTTGGATGGCGCTAGTTCTGATGTTTTCTTTGAGTGCTATGATTTCAATGAAAACTTAATTTCAATTTCTGGTCCGGGCTTCAGGGTCGAAGCTCCCTAGTACCGGTGACGCTTTGCGCTGCCGCTGCGGCAACGCGACGCTTAATGGGCGCCGCGGGTGGGCTCAGCAAGGGTCAGAACTCGCCGTTGAGATTAGGTTCCCCTTACTCGCTTAACCTTGGCACCCAACTTCGCAAGCTTGCCTTCAAGATTTTCATAGCCACGATCCAGATGGTAAATTCGGTTCACGGTCGTTTCTCCCTTTGCCACCAAGCCCGCGAGTACCAAGGAAGCACTTGCTCGCAAATCCGTGGCCATGACCGGCGCCCCACTTAATCCGCCGGGTAGCCCTCGGACAACCGCCACGCGCGTTTTTGGCGTAATATCCGCACCTAAACGCGAAAGCTCTTGCACATGCATAAAACGATTTTCAAAAACATTTTCGGAAATCACGCTTGTGCCATTAGCGACCGTCATTAACGCCATAAACTGAGCCTGAAGATCAGTCGGGAAAAATGGGTAAGGTGCTGTGTTGATATCAACCGCTTGGATCCCGTGAGATTTATGGATCGTCACCGAGGTATCATCCGTCGTGATTTTGATTCCAGCTTCCCGCATTTTCATAATTAAAGCTTCTAGATGCCCAGGAACCATTTTTGTGACAGAAATCTCGCTGCCCGTGATTGCACCGGCGATCATCAAGGTTCCCGCTTCAATTCGATCGGCCATCACAGTGTATTCGGCAGGTTTTAATTTTTCCACGCCTTCGATTTCGATGACGCTGGTACCATGACCTTTAATTTTTGCGCCCATTTTAATTAGATAATTAGCCAGGTCGACGATTTCGGGTTCTTTCGCTGCATTTTCAAGAACAGTTTTTCCTTCGGCTAGGCAGGCCGCCATCATTACATTTTCAGTTCCGCCGACCGTGGTAATTTCAAAAAGAAAGTTTGTACCTTTCAGTCTTTTGGCTTTGGCGTGAACGTAACCGTCTTTCAAAGTAATCTCCGCACCAAAGGCCTTCATGCCCTCGAGATGCAAATCGATAGGCCGAGTTCCGATAGCGCAACCGCCGGGCAACGAAACAACAGCTTCTCCATACTTCGTTAAGAGTGGACCCAAGCACAGAATGCTTGCGCGCATTTTGCGAACCAGGTCATAACTGGCTTCTAAAGACTTCGGTCGCCCTACCTTGACGCGGAATAAATCTCCGTCCCATCGGCACTCGCAGCCCAAAGACTCAAGAAGAGTTGCTGTGGATACAACATCTTGCAAACGCGGAAGATTTTTAAAGACGTGTTCGCCCTCGGCAAGCAAGCTCGCAAAGAGCAAAATCAAAGCTGAGTTTTTAGCCCCACCGGCTTGAACCTCTCCCGACAATTTACTTCCACCAATGACGACCATGCTATCCATGCGAGTTTCCTTTTCTTCCGGAGACAAAGCGATCCAGTGCTGCCAAATCTTTATGAACGAGCACGTCTTTAAAACCATTGGCCGCAAAAAATTCAGCGACTTGTTTACCCTGCTGCCAACCCATTTCAAAGATGACAAGTCCCCCGGGCGCGCAATGACGAACGGCAACGGGGAGCCAGGATTTGATCTCGGCTAAACCCTGATCATCGGCAAAAAGTGCGACTTCAGGTTCAAACTTTTTTACGTTCAGTTCGACATTGGTATCCTGCCGATCAATATACGGAGGATTTGCCAGAACTAAATTAAATTGATCAGAGACTGTAAAATCTTGAACCCGCGATGTGACGACGTTGGCCCGGTTCGTGACCCCAAGTTTGTCGGAGTTCAGCTGAATGACTTCGACCGCACCAAGATCAGCTTCAACCAATGTCGCGGTGACCTCGGGCATTCGTTTTAAGATGGAAAGTCCAATTGCTCCCGAGCCGGCCCCGAGGTCTAAAATTTGAACTTCGCCAGGAATTTCTTTTAAGCCGTCGTTTTTTTTTGGCTCTTCAATCTTTTTGATTTCTTCGATGGCCATTTCGACGAGCAATTCTGTTTCGGGTCGCGGAATCAAAACACGCTTATCGACGTAGAATTCATTTCCATAAAAGTGTTTAAGATTCAAAATATAGGCCACCGGCTCCCCGGTGCTTCGACGCCGAACAAAGTCCCGGCACTTTTCGAGCTCTTCTTCTTTCAAGGGCTGATCAAACTTCAGGTAAAGATCAATGCGCTGAATTCCAAGGCTTGCCGCAATTAAAAGCTCGGCATCGAGTCTGGGAGAATCCATCTGCTTGGTGCGAAAAAATGTCGCCGTTTTTTCAAGAACTTCTTGAATTTTCACACCCAGATTTTGCTTCAAAGGAAACTATTGTGCACTCTGTTTTTTAAGTGCTTCGGCCTGGAAGTCCGCAATTAATGGATCTATTAAGATTCCCACATCTCCGCCCATGACGTGGTCTATGGCATGAGTTGTAAATCCGATGCGGTGGTCGGTGATGCGGCTCTGCGGGAAGTTGTAGGTTCTGATACGCTCCGAGCGATCGCCAGTTCCGATCTGGGACAAACGTGTGTCGGAAGCTTCTTTCATTCGCTTGTCTTCTTCGAGTGCAACCAGTTTGGCGTACAGAATTTTAAGCGCGAGTTCTTTGTTTGAGGTTTGTGATTTACCGGCTTGGCAAAAAACAATAATACCCGTCGGAAGATGGGTCGCCCTAACCGCAGAATCAGTGGTATTGACCGACTGACCACCCGCGCCCTGCGACCGAGTAACGTCAATGCGGATCTCGTTCATATTGAGCTTTACGTCGGCTTCTTCAACTTCAGGAATAACGGCCACAGTAATTGTCGAAGTGTGAATTCTGCCTTGAGTTTCCGTTTTCGGAACTCGTTGCACACGATGGACGCCCGATTCAAATTTCAATTTTGAATACACTTTATCGCCGGCAATTGAAGCAATGACTTCTTTGTATCCGCCAGCATTGCCTTCGGACATGGACATCGGGCTGACTTTCCATCCCTGCTTTCCGGCGTAGTAAACGTACGCACGATAAAGTTCATCGGCAAACAGGCTGGCTTCATCGCCGCCGGCACCCGCACGGATTTCAAGAATGATGTCTTTGTCGTCTTTCGGATCTTTGGGAATTAAAAGAACTTTTAATTCTTGTTCCAGTAGCTCAATTTCGGGATTCAAAGATTGAATCTCTTCTTTAAAAAGCGATCTCAGCTCTTCATCTTTTTCGGAAGCCAGAGCTGTTTTAGATTCGTCAAGTTGTGATTTTTTGCTTTTATAGACGCGGAAAGTTTTAACGACGGGTTCAAGTCCCGCGAGCTCCTTCATCAGAGTCCGGTACTTTGATTGTTGGCCTGCAATATCGGGATTTTGAAGCTGAAGGTTGACCTGCTCGAAGCGTGATTCAACCTCCTCGAGCTTGGAAAACATCTTGGATTACTTTTTTCCGTATTTCTTTTTGAAACGATCGATGCGGCCTTCGGTATCCATCACGCGCTGTTTGCCCGTGTAAAATGGATGAGAGGCTGAAGAGATCTCAACTTTCATAAGAGGATAAGTCTTTCCGTCTTCCCATTGAACTGTTTCTTTACTGGAAGCTGTTGATCTTCCTAAAAAAGAGAAGTCACAAGAAACGTCTTTGAAAACGACGAGATTGTTTTTTGGGTGCAGTTCTTTTTTCATTCGAGAATCCTTTGTAATTTCGGCAACCCTCTATGGAGGTTTTTGCCGGAACGAGAGGGTTAACATACAGCTTCAATCCCCGTCTAGCCCTAAAATTTTTTTACCGGAATCCGGGTATACTTGTTAACTGGTACGCCCGAATTCCGGTAATTCTACTAAACTCGCATAGTTACAACTATCCTAAGAGCCGCCGCCCATGCTCTGCAGGAACGAAATGTTGGTCTTGGACTGCTGAACCTTGCCCAGCAAGAATTCCATGGCATCCACCGGGTTCATGGGAGCTAAGACTTTTCTTAAGATCCACAGCCGATTGAGGTCGTTTTTTTCGATCAACAAGTCCTCTTTACGAGTTCCTGATTTATTAATGTCCATGCACGGGAAGATCCGTTTTTCCATGAGCTTTCGATCCAAATGAATTTCTGAATTACCAGTTCCTTTGAACTCCTCGAAAATGACCTCGTCCATACGGGATCCCGTGTCCACCAGGGCCGTCGCGATGATCGTGAGTGAACCACCTTCTTCAATATTTCGGGCGGCTCCAAAAAAGCGCTTCGGTTTGTGAAGGGCGTTCGAATCAACACCCCCCGACAGGATTTTTCCGGATGGCGGCACGACGGTATTATAAGCACGGGCTAAACGAGTGATCGAATCGAGCAAAATGACGACGTCATGTTTGTGCTCGACCAAGCGCTTGGCTTTTTCAAGAACCATTTCGGCCACTTGAACGTGACGAGTTGGTGGTTCATCGAAAGTGGAGCTGATGACCTCGCCCTTGACCGAGCGAAGCATATCTGTGACTTCTTCCGGTCGTTCATCGATCAACAAAACAATGAGTTTTACTTCGGGATGATTGGCCGCAATGGCGTTGGCGATATTCTGCAAAAGAACCGTCTTTCCGGTTCTTGGCGGAGCAACGATCAAGCCCCTTTGCCCCTTACCCAATGGTGCCATCAAATCCACCACGCGGGTCGTGTATTCCGCGGGGCTGTGCTCGAGCTTCAAACGCTCTTGCGGGTAAAGTGGGGTTAAGTTGTCAAAAAGGATTTTGTCTTTAGCGCCTTCGCTGGTCTCGAAGTTGAGAGAATCCACTTTCAGAAGCGCAAAATAACGTTCTCCCTCTTTCGGAGGGCGAACTGTCCCCGTGATCGTATCCCCTGTTCGCAATCCGAAACGTCGTATCTGTGACGGAGAAACGTAGATATCATCTGGACCTGGAAGATAGTTGTAATCCGGAGACCTCAGAAATCCGTACCCGTCGGGCAGAATTTCCAAAACGCCCGAACCGTAAATGTCTCCGAGCCGAGCCGCTCGCTTTAGAATTTCAAACACCAAATCTTGGCGACGAAGTCCGGACGCATTTTCAATTTTAAGTTTATTCCCGAGCTCTAAAATTTGGGTGATGCCCTTGGATTTTAAATCTTTGGAGTTGAGCCAGGTTTTTTCCTCGTCGGTCAGATTGATTTGTGACCAATCAATCTCGGTATCTTGGGCCATTGCGCCCTGAGGCGCTTCGTTGGCTCCGAACTCGTCATCCCGTTGATGATGAGGCTGCCTGTGGGGACGATCGTTTCTAAAAGAAGGACGATTGTTGCCGCGTTCGCCGCCGCCTCCCCCGCCACCGCCTCGATTATTTCCGCGATCTCCGCCTCCGCCGCCTCGGTTATTACTAAAATGCCGCTGGTGTCGGGGCTGACCGCCGCCGCCCTGGCCAGGACCGCGTTCGCTGCCGCCGGAACTGGCTGAGTTGTTGTTATTAGGTATGGGTCTGGAGGGTTGCGCTACGGGAGCGCTTTCGGAACTTTCACTGGTTGGAGCGGCGGATCGCTCAACAGCTTCCACTTTGGGTGGGGCGGGTGCAGCTACGACTTTTTCCGAGATTTTTTCCGTAATTTTTTCGGAGGCTTTCGGCTCTGCGGCTTCAACTGCTTTGGCTCGACCACGTTTCTTCGGTGCTTCTACCGGTGCATCTTTATCTTCAGACAAACATGTCTCCTTGAAAATGAATTAAATAGTTTTGATTTTGTGAGCTGTTTTGTTTTTAGCGATTTGGGTTTTAGATAATTGAGTAAAGTTTTTATTCAGTTTTTTGATTTTTGGGGGATATTTGCGGCTAAGGCTTGCCTTGGCAACCCATGCAGTATGCCTGGTTTCCGACGTCCCTGTCAATACCAAGGTCTGTATTGAAACTGAGATCTTATTAAATGCCTTTCCATTACGGAATAAATTGTTTGAAGTTTTTCGTCCAACTATTGGACAGAGTAAAAGTCTATAAGATGCTGTAATTGCTGCAGTATTTTGCCATTTCGTGGATCCTAAGTCGAGGTCGGTTTAACTGTTTTTTCATTTCAGCACGACCTTACATGTGCCGATCTAATAAGCATCAGCATGGAGGTACATTGTGGATACAGAAAATTCTCCTGCACCGAGAACACCGTTAAATATCGATGTTCAATTTCGGCGTAGTTATGCCCGCGATGACAGTGGCGGCAATCTTAAAAACATAAGCCTTTCGGGAGCTTTCCTGGGCCACCGTGACCGCGCCCTAAAGGCCGGCGAAAAAGTAACTCTCACTTTCCAAGTCAGCGGCCGAGAACGCCAAGTTCAATGCGTTGTGATTTGGAGCAACTCTTTTGGTTCCGGAATTAAGTTTTTGCCACAAAATAATCGCGACGTACAAATCGTTGATGACCTGATCTACTTTGTTGAATCAAAGAGAACGGGAACCCGCGGAATTCTAGACGATATTTTTAAAAAGATCGCCTAGTCCTAGAAATTTATTAACATCTTTTTTGGGACTACGTTCCGACTTGAGTGTCTCCAAACGCCGCAGCCATTTCACGCTGCTGACGGCGCTTTCTCATGACCATCAATCCAGCAAGAAGTGCCGCGACTCCCCCGCCGCCCGCAAGGGCAAGCATAAGATCGTCGTTACCTGAACCTTCGTCGCCGGGACCCGTTGCGGCCATCGTCGGAGGCGGTGGTGGTGGCGGCGCCATTTCTGGTGGCGGCGGAGGCGGTGGTGGAGCCATCTCTTGCGGTGGAGGTGGCGCGTTTTCAGCCATCATGTCTGGCGGAGGCATATCTGCTGGTGGCGGAGGTGGTGTTTCCATACCTCCGGCAGCCATTGGATCTTCCATCGCTGGCGGGGGCATATCCGCCGGAGGGGGCGGAATATCTGCTGGTGCTGCCGATCCCGCTGCGGCCGTATCGGCAGTTGGAGCGTTGGCGGCAACCATTGAAGAAGCACCGCTGCCCTTCCAGAACTTCAGTTCGGTGCCCGCAGGAATTTTTCGAGTCGACTCGACATTGTTCGTGGCAAAAACTTCTTTCCACGCGCCGCTGAAACCCAACTGAGATTTTGCAATATCACGAATGCTCTCGCCCTCTTTCGAAACATAGGTCTCGGCAGGCATACCCGCGTCTTCGTAATAAACTTTCATATTTGCTTCGTCTTCGGGTCGTGCCGGCGAATTGTAATATATTTTATCGCCGACCTTTGGCGAAACACCCGGATTAACTTTGCGAAGCTCTTTGGATTTCTTGTTGTCGCCGTAAATCATTTTTGAAACTTTGCTGAAATTGTCGCCCGGACGCGCGATGTAAACTGCGTTGAGCAAAACCCCTTCAAGTCGGAAGGGCGTGGACTCGATTTTCTTAACCGGCGACTTTTTTGGCTTCTCTTCGAAGATTCCGGACCCGGCAGTTTCGGTTGGTGCCGAAGGCGGCTCAGAAACTGAAGATGCGTCCGCAACGGAAGGTGGAATTTCTTCGGCGGGTGGAGGCAAAGCCGTGTCGGCTGCGGGATCAACCCCGGCATCAGGTACAAAAGCTGTGTCCCCAGCGGGCGGTGCTCCTGAATCGGCCATCGCATCCATCGGGGGCGGGAGTTCCCCTTCGGCGGGCGGAGCTGCGCCATCAGCGGGTGCCGCACCATCTACCGGAGGAGCCTCTGCCAGTGCGTCCCCGGCGGGCGCTTCGGTAGCGGGGGATCCAACTTCGTCAGAAAATCCTTCAGCGTTGGCCTCGGGCGAAGCTGCAGTGTCGGTGCCTTCGACATTTTCCAAGGACTCATCCGTCACAGCTGCGTCTTCGGATGTGGCTTCATCGCTCGACGTGCAGCCGGCGAAGTGCAGTGAAAATACGGTCAATAGAAGAAGGACCAGGTGTTTTTTCATATAACTCTTCCTTGAAGTTTGCCGGAGACATTCTGTCTCTCCTTGTCATCTTAGACAGAAATTTTTACCGATGCAAACCGGCTATTCCTTTGGTCCAGGTTTTTCAATAATCTGGAATCGATCCCCGATCTTGATCTTGTTCTTCTGGAACCATCCTGCGTTTACTTCGAGGGCGTACTTTGCTGGACTTTTGCTGAGGTAGCTCTTTGGATTTTGGTCCATCTCGCTTTTCACTGGCTCCATGTCCTGAACATCGACCAAAGTCTTTGTCGAATCAAAGAAACCAATCGATAAAGGGATAAAAGTATTTTTCATCCAAAATGACCGCGGCTGTTCGTCAGGAAAAATAAAAAGCATTCCTTTTTTTTCTGACATTTTTTGGCGATACATCAAGCCGCGCGAGGACCGCTCTGGCGTATCTGCAATTTCGATTTCAATATTTACGTTTCCCAGTTTCAACTGTTTCACAGGAAAATCGACCGCGGGCGCCGCCGCAAAACAAAAACTAACGACGAGCCAAATCAAGCGCAACGCCATAGCGGACTCCTCTTGTGCTAACGGTCAATTCCATCAAGTTCCAATTTCTAAGAGTATTAAATAATATCAAGGCCCCCACCATCAAGACATCGGCGCGGCCCTGCTTGACCCCAAAGTCTTTAACAACTTGTTCGGGAGTTCGTTTTTTAAGTTCAAAAACCCACTGCAATAGTCGGCCGTGAGTTAATTTATAACCGTCTATCTTTTCTGGATTAAATTCTCCCCCAAGCTCAATGCGCGCCAACTCCGTCGGTGTTCCCGCGACCGCCACGATCTCTCCGATATCTTTGGGTCCAGGGCAACCCGGCATACTGAATAAACTTTTCATCATCTTTTGTGTTTCCAGTTCCAGCTCTTTGAAGCTTAAATCCGAAACCGGAAAATTGCGAATAAACCGCTCCTTCATACGCACGACACCCAAATCTAAGCTTTGTCCCCAATGCAGGTGCGGGCCGATACCAT
>JAYUPS010000195.1:0-3448 GCA_043759945.1 Bdellovibrio sp. | reverse complement strand
CCGGTTCCACCAGTACTTTTTTCGCAAACTTTGGCGCAAAGACCGCCGTTCGTTTCTAAAAATCCCCCAACCAATAACCAAAACAAGTGCGATCAGTAGATTTAAATGAAACAGACGGGAGCCCGGGTCATCCAGGGGCACCAGAAATCGATCCAGCCACAATGAGGTCGACTTTAAAAATTCATCCATCAAAAATTATAAACCAAACCCACTTGAAAACTGCGTGGCTTGCCCGGCCGTATGCCGTAGGGTCGCAGTCCCACAGCATAATTGTTGGCGAGGACATTGTCCGCTTTGGCGGTAAGCTTCAAAGATTTTTTTAAATTCAAGCTTGCCGCCCAGTCGATGATTCCGTAGGGCTTCACTTGCAGACGGCCACTTTCAACACTTTGATCAAACATTCGGCCAAAATAAGACAGCGTCAGGTCTTGCTTCCAACTTCCCTGCACGAGCCCCACCGAGACAGAATATTGCGTGTCGGGAACATAGGGCAAGGGATCCCCAGACCGAACTGTCCCGACACCCCATTCTGGTGAGGTCGAAATAAATTCATTGGCAAATTTTGCCTGGAGCTGGGTGAAATTAAACTGGACCGGAACTGTCAAAGTTTGCAGCTGAAACTCGGTGGCGATCCGTGCTTCAAAACCACGGATGATCGCGGCGCCGCCGTTAAATTGTCGATCCAACTGCGGACCCACGCAACCCGCAGACAAAGAACAAGTTCCGGTAATATTTCGGTAATCATTCAAAAAATAAGTTAAATCGGCTTCCAACCGAGCCTCGGGATTTTGGTACTTGAGTTCAGTTTCGTAATTGTTGGCTTCTTCTCGCTTTTCGCTGCCATCCGAACTTAAGCCCGCAACGGTGGTCGATTTGTTGCCGCTCACGCGCAAAGAATAGTGATCCCAAAATCTTCGCGTGATGCCAAGCCCCGGCACCCAGAAAGAATCATTTCGTCGATTGTTTGCACCGCTCAGATCATTGTTGAATTCAAAATTTACGGTTTCGTAACGCAGAACCGGCGTAAAGGTCCATGCCAGGTAATCCAAATTTTCTAAGAGCGAAAACGTGAGCGCTTGGGCTTGGTCTTTATTTAGGTCCGCTTGGATTGTCGGCGCCGCTGTTCTTTCAAGATTTCCGGAATTCATCGCGTATTGATCCGAAGTGTGATTGCGGCGGATCTGGTCCTGGTGAATGCGAACAAGAAAATCCAGCTGGGATTTTCCGTGCTCAGATTTTTCTGTCACCGAATACTTGGTTTGCAGGCCCTGGCTCACATAAGTCCGATCATTGTTCAAAATGACCACTTCTCCGTTTTGACCCGCTAAACTGCTCGAGTCTGAAATCCCTTTTAAAATATCATGGTAAGCCTGGTTGGCAGTGGGATTATTGACCACGTCACGTAAAGACACCGCGGAATTTCCGAACCGGTCTAGCCGGTACCAAGCCCGTCGAAAATCATGACGATAAAGAGTCGTCTCTAAGCTGCTCGAAGCATTCAGCTGCTGAATATGCTTCAAATTCAAACGCGTGTGCTTCCACTTCATTTCGTCAAGCTGAGAGGCCGCATATCGTTGATAGGGATCTTTTTCGAAATCCACAGACGATAAGCCTAAATAAGTTTCTTTCGAATTTTCGTCGCCGTAGCCCAAAGTTAAAATAAAGCGACTGTTGTTCGAAAAATCGTAAGCCGTTTTTAGTAGAAAATGATTTTGGTCGTAGCCGGTCTTATTTCCATTCTCGAGGGTCTTAAATCCGTCCGAGTGAAGCTTTGAACCCTCGAGCAAATAACCGCCCAGGGAGCTTGGCCCCGCGACGGATAATTTCAGATTCGAACTTTTAAAAGATCCGCCCGAAACACCCAATTGATTCTGGGTTTCAAACGGAATATCCGGAGTCAGATAATTCACTGCCCCGCCAATCGAGTTCGGACCATAAGGGGTGGCCGCAAACCCTTTGTAAACTTCCAGCGAGCTTGTGTGATTCATTGTCGGAGTGTAATAAGCCGCCGGGGCCGAATAGGGTGCGGGTCCAATCAAGACTTCGTCCTGCATCAGCGTTACTTTTTTAGAGCGATCGGGATTGGTTCCGCGAAGTCCAATGTTTGGTCGCAGTCCTTGGCCATCTTCTTCGCGAGTGTAAACTCCGGAAGTTTGTTTAAGAGCCCGATTGACGTCGGTTATTTGGTAAGTTTCGATTCGATCTTTGCTTATTTTTTTGGGCGCCGTCGGGCGCTGCAAATTTTCTGGCCCGGAGCCGAAAACTTGCACCGTCGGCAATTCGATTTCCAAAGGCTCAAGAACTTGAGCCCCGCTGGAAGTTACCAAAAAAACAAGAGCTGTGAACATCAGTATTAGTCGTTATCTCCACCGTGCGTGGGTGGTTCGCGAATTGATAGAACCGTTAAAAAATCAGTTTTCATTTTAATTGAAATCTGTCGAACATCTTGAAAAAAGGCGCACACCGGAACCAAACGATTGGAAACCGTCGTGTTTTTGCACTTACTCGGGCTCATATTTTCAATTTCTTTTTGCAAAAGTCCCGGTTCGGCCAAAGCCGTGCCGTTTTTGATCGCCGTATCAACCAATGCAAGAATTTTTTCGCTGACTTCGGGATGTCCCGCACTGGCCAGGTAATCGTCGAAACCGCGGGAAAATCCGCCCGTAAATACCGTGCGAAATCCTTTCAGTTGCGAAACAGCGGCCGCGATCGAATAGCCGGAAAATTTGTGCTCGACAGATTCGGGGCATTTGTCATTCGCGTTGGTGCAATCAGCGTGTTGACCCAAGGGTTTCCCCAATTTCACATCTTTCACATATTCCAAAGCAAAAAGCGCATCGCTCATGGCGGTGACCGCTTCGGTGACCGAAGCGTAACGGGTTCCGTTAATCAGGGTGTTGCTAAAATTTGCGCGCTCCGGATTCCAGCCTGACTCGAGCTGGTTAGAGTAGCCATTCAGGTCGGTCGTCAAAGCCAAAGCCATTTTGCATCGGTCGTTGAATTTTTCTTTCAACGATTTTTGAATCCAATCAAATGCGGGTTGGTTTTTTGGATTTTTTGACAGGCACTGGGTGCCGTAAGCCGTGTCGAACAAAAGATATTCAAGGGCCCCCAGACCCTTTAGCGTGTACAAAAGTTGGGGATTCGGTTCGCCGCCTGCGCCCAGACGTGCGACTTCGAGATCGATCCCACAGGGATTAAAAGCCGGCCAACCGTAAATATTATCAACCAACAGTCGTCCTGGTTCGACCAGGGGACCGAGGGGTGCCGCGTTCAATTCGTGAAACGCCATTGCGGCTTCGAGCCATTTATTTTGCACTTCAGAGACGTTGGCCGGTGGCATATTTGTTTGCGAACAGAAAGCGGCTACTTCGTCCTTTAGTGCTCCAACTTTCACCGCAAAAAATTGAACCATCGGAACGATCGCGTTCAGGCCAATACTGGCAAG
>JAYUPS010000194.1:0-29463 GCA_043759945.1 Bdellovibrio sp. | reverse complement strand
TATGAGCGAACTGATGGGTGGTCCCCGAGAGACCATTCAAAGCAACCAAACGGCAATTGTTTTTGTAGTTCAGGAAAAAAGATATGCCGTCGTGGTTGAAGATATTCAGCAATCTCAGCAGGTCGTCATCAAGCCCCTGGCTAGCGGAGTTCCGCGGTCCATGGGCTGGGTAGGGAACTGCATCCTGGGTGACGGGTTGCCTTCCCTGATTTTGAGCCCGACCGATTTGCTCCAGGGTAAAATGGGACCCCATAAACGTCAAGAACAACAAAGGAATTCGATATGAAGTTAGAGACCAACCGGTTTATGGAGTTTCGGCTCTCGGCCCAACTTTTTGCCGTCCCGCTAAAGAATGTGCGAGAGGTCTTACAAAGACCTGAAGTCACGATGATACCCAATATGCCGTCATACTTTGAGGGGATGATGAACCTGCGGGGACAAATCATCGGTATTTTTAGTGCGCGAAAAAAGCTGATCGTCGGAAGCGACAAGTTGCCGGCCGCCGAAGCGCCAGTGGTCATCGTTTTAGAAGCCGAAGGAATTACTTTGGGCTTGGTGGTCGACGAAGTTACCCGTGTCATTAGTCCTAAGGATGACGAAATCAGTGCCGCGCCGATTCGAACGAGCGATGCCGCAAGTTTGGCTATCAGCAACGTTTTAAAAATAGATAACAATCTCATCGTGGCCCTGAACGTCGGTGAGCTTCTTGGGATCGAACAAATTAAACATAAATTAGTTGCATAAAAGTTGCATAAAATTAGGAGAAGAAAATGAAGGCCAAAATGAGTCTGAAGATGAAGCTGGCGTTCCTGTTTATTCTGATGGGATTAACCCCGATGGTCGTTTCCACCCTGATATTTTACAAAGTATCATCCGAAGAGATCTCGGTGAAAGCGACCGAAGTTGCGAAATCAGTGGGCGAGGGACACGCCGCTAAGATTCAAGACTACTTCGAGCACGAAGGTCAGTCACTGAGTGATCGAGCCAATTCAGAAATGATCAAAGCGGCCCTGGTTGAATTTCGTCAGGCGCTTGATAAATATGAACAACCAAATCTTGTGGGTCCCGAAAGAATAGAACTTGAGGGGAAATACAAGACCGAGCTGACTAAGTTTTATACCGAGCAATTCGGGAAAACTTACGCGGAAAAAAACCCAGGTAAGACCCTGGACGTAAATTCGATTTTGGGTAAATTGTCATTTGCATCCATGGGTGCCCAATATGATTTTATCGCCACCAACGAACATCCGTTGGGCAGCAAACATCAACTTTTGAATTCCAAAAGAAACAGTCCTTACAGCCAAGTTCACCAAAAGTATCACTCCGAGTTTAAACTGCTTTTGGAAAGTCACGGCTTGTACGATATTTTTCTGGTCGATGCCTATGGCAATGTCGTTTACACTTGTTTCAAGGAAACAGACTTTGCCACAAATCTTAAAGTGGGGCCTTGGGCGGGAAGTGGATTAGCGAAAGCCTGGGAAAAAATGGGGACCCTTAAGCCCGGCGAAATCTATCTCGAGGATTTTGCAAACTACGTCCCAAGCTACGAAGCACCGGCTTCTTTTATGGCCGCTGCAGTTGACTTGGGTAACGGCAAACAAGGCGCCATGATTTTTCAGATTCCCTTGGACCGAATTACTAAAATTGCGAACGATCGCCAGGGTTTGGGCCTGCAGGGCGAATTTGTTGTCTTTGGAGTTGACGGAAAGCTGAGAGCCGATACTTTTCGTAATCCAAAAAAGTACAATGTGGCCGGATCATTTTCTGACTCCAGTGCTCCACTAAAAAGCGCCGCCATCGAAAAGGCATTGAAAGGTGAAAACGGCCATTTGCAGGGGCCGAGCTATGACGGAGTTCAAGCTCTGTCGGCGTTTGGCTCCATGAAAGTAAAAAATTTAACCTGGTACTACACGGCAGACTTGGCCGTTGACGAGGTCTTTGCGGGACTTCAAGCTCTGACTTTTTGGGCTGCCGGTGTTACGGGCGCGGCGCTTCTATTTGTAATCTTCGGTGCGATTTGGACGGGATATTCGATGACTTCGACTCTACAAAGCATCGTCGAATCCATTCGTGGGTCCAGTGAATCCGTGGTGCAAAGTTCCGTTGAAAGCTCTTCTTCATCGACCGAGCTCAGCGAATCGGTCACAGAACAGGCATCTAGTCTTCAGGAGACGATGGCCTCGGTGGAAGAAATTTCGACCATGGTCAATCAAAATTCAGACTCTTCTCAGAAAGCTAAAGTCACCGTTGATGAGAACGAAAAGGCCGCACAAGTCGGTGCTAAAACGGTAAAAGAAATGATTCAAGTTATCAGTGAAATCAAACACACCAATTCTGATATCTTAAAACAGATGGAGCAGAGCAACCGCGAGTTCAGTGAAATTGTACGGATCATTTCTGAAATCGGAGACAAAACAAAGGTCATTAACGAGATTGTTTTTCAAACGAAGTTGCTGTCCTTTAACGCTTCGGTCGAAGCGGCCCGAGCCGGAGAACACGGCAAGGGTTTTGCTGTTGTTGCCGAAGAAATTGGAAACTTGGCCCAAATGAGCGGGACGGCGGCAACGCAAATTTCGGGTATGTTGACCGACTCAATAAAACGGGTGAACGAAATTGTCGAGCAGACGACCCGGAAAGTTGATCAGCTGATTGAAGTGGGCCAAGACAAGATCTCCATGGGAGAGGCCACCGCTCTTAAGTGCAAAGAAGTTTTGGAAAGAATCGAATCGACTTCGAAAGCCGCCAGCACCATGGTAAGCGAGATTGCGCATGCCTCGAAAGAACAGGCACAAGGAATCACCGAGATTAATCGCGCCATCACACAGATGGATCAGGTCACTCAGCAAAACTCGGCAGTGGCTCAGAAAAGCTCAATTCAGTCCGGTTTGTTGCATGATCAGTCCGAGCATCTGGTGGTCGCACTTAAAAATCTCACGAGATTTATACACGGTAATTCAAAATCAGCCGTCGTGGAGCCGCCCGACGCCAAAGTTATTGATATCTTAGTTCAAAAAGAAAAATTCGCGCCAAAAACAAAGACCGCTTCCCAAAAGGGCAGGAAAATTGCCGCCAACGGGGGCCCGGATGTACCTTCATCGGACGATCCGCGATTCGAGGACTTCTAAGTGGTGGCTCTATCCAGGGCTGATCTTGATCGATTGGCCGAGATTATCAGAGAAGAAACTGGAAATCAGATTTCAGAAAAAAATCTTTCGATGGTAGAATCTCGGATGAGAAGCTACGTCGAACGGTTAAAATTGGACAAAATGACGGCTTACTGGAAGCATTTTACCGTTAACGAAATCGCGGAACGAGGGAATATAGCGGGGTTGATGACCACCCACTATACTTTTTTTTTCCGAGAATTTCTGCATTTTGAGGTTCTGAAAGATTGGATTCAAGGCAACGGTCCCCGGCTGAAAGGTAGATTTCAAGAGAGCCAAGTGCCCTTAAAGATTTGGTCGGCTGCCTGCAGCCGCGGGCAAGAAGTGTATTCATTGGCGCTATTTCTGGAAGAAGAGCTCGTCAAAAAGTGGAACGTTCCCTACCACATCTTAGGAACCGACATCGATAAAGATTCTGCGAACTACGGCACCAATGGTGTCTACCCGTTGAAAGAAATAAACTCGATTCCCCGACAATATTTGGGAACTTATATCAAAAAGGGTCAAGGAGCGGTCAAAGAGTTTGGGGCGATGGATCCCCGAATTAAAGATAAAGTCAGCTTCCGGGCTGCAAATCTTTTGTCAATTCCGGCGGACATTGCCGACCAATCCATGGATGTCATCTTTTGCCGAAATGTATTTATTTATTTTTCCGAAGACCAGGTGCAAAAGATCGCGCTCAATTTGGAACGTCGGCTAGGTCCCGGTGGTCTTTTTGTGACCGGCGTTACCGAGCCCATGAGATTTGCGGGTTGGAACTTAGAAACCGTGGGGCCCTCGTCGTATTTAAAACCATGGAATGGACCGGTCGTTCACAAAAAAATTGCGACTGTTTCAGCTGTCAAATCCTATAAAGTTCTGGTCGTCGATGACTCCCCAACGATCCAGAAGCTAATGAAATCCGTTTTTTCAACCGACCCCTTGTGCCAGCAAATTGAATATGCAAACAATGGCCGCGAGGCTCGGAAAATGTTGGACACTCATTCTTTCGACCTAATTACCCTAGATATTCATATGCCAGAGGTAAATGGAATCGAGTTTCTTGAGCGCCTGTATCAGCCCAAAGTCGATCCTCCAGTTCTTATGATTTCTTCAGTGAATCGAACGGATTTGGATTTGGCTTCCAAGTCACTGCGCTTAGGTGCTTCGGACTACGTTGAAAAACCGTCAATGAATCAAATCCGGAAGAGCACAGATGAGATCCTGATGAAAGTTCGTCGGATTTTAGACGGACCAAGTTCAAATCCGGCGGACGTTACAGACGAGAAAATGAATTTTGACGTTCAGATCGGTCAGAAAATAGTTATTCCAGATGCCTCAAGATGTTTGAGAGTCATCAATGGTTCCAGTTTGCGTTGGTCCCAAGTAAAACAGGTGCTTGAGTCGCAAAAGAGCGAATACCGGTCACCGGCCACCATGGTTGTTTTTTCCAGTAGTCAGGAAGTGGACCAAGCTCTCGCTGATTATAAGTCGACCGCTTTCCGGCCCCTCGAAAATCTGGTGGATAATAGAAATCGATTGCTGCGGCCCAATCATTTCTACTTTATTTCAGAAGATCAACTTCGTAGCTTCGAATTGAACGAACTCACCTCGCAAATTTCACTTCAAATATTGGTGCCCTTTCGGGAATCTTTACTTTTTCTTTTCAAAGGGGCCTCGATTCAAGTTTTGCTCGACGAGACCCTGATTGAAACTTTAAAATCCTTGGAAGCAACGATCCGGCGCAAAGTCAGTGATGTGACTCCTGCCACCAGTTTTTCAAGCCTCTCGGCCGAGTATTTTGCGAATCTTCGATCGGTGGCCGCATGAAGTTGTCGGCGGCCCACAAACTGAAATGGCTCACGAGCGAAAAGCTCGGCGGTCTTAATATTGACCACAAGGGCTTTCAAGAAGTTATCATTTACTTGAAGCAAGAAACCGTAGCCGCTTTCACTTGGTTTCCGGCAACTCCCTTGTCCGAGGATTTGGTGTCTCGCTTGGAGGCAAGATTTGCGGTTGAAAACTCGGGAAGTCTACACATGGTGGCTCCGGCGTGGATGAAGGACTCGATTGATATCTTCCAAACACGTCTAGATGCTTTAAAAATTAGTATTCAGTTCTCTTCTTTTTTTTGGTTGCGAGCTGAAGATCAAAAGTTAAATCTTCGAGTGGGTCTCAACGTCATCAACGTCGATGATTCGCCAGTAATTCTTAAAATGCTAAAACAGTGTCTGCCAGATTCTGAAGGCTTCCACGTCACAAATCAAATTTCAGATTCCAATACAGCAGCAAAAGAAATTCAAGCCAGTGGGGCTGATATCGCAACTGTGGACATACAGATGCCAGGCAAGAATGGCGTTCAAGTTACTGCCGAGGTCATGAAAAAGCAGGCTCTTCCGATTATAATAATCTCTGCCCTGGGTTTGGACGAGGGTGAGCTGGTTTATCAAGCGCTGGAAGCGGGGGCTTTTGACTATCTTCAGAAACCAGCGTTGGAGCATATGGCTTCGTTTAAGCTGACACTGCAGCAAAAGTTGTTGGCCGCCGTGCGCGGTTTTGAAGCTCAACAGCATAATCGCAGTATCTCAAGCTTGCTTCGTCGACCCAGCACTGGATTTCTGTTCGACAATAATATGATCTGGTGTTTGGGAGCTTCGACCGGGGGAACTCAGGCACTGACGCAATTGCTGACAAGTTTGCCCAAAGAAATTCCCCCGACGCTCATCGTTCAACATATGCCCGCGGTCTTTTCAAAAGCCTTTGCCAACTCACTCAATAAGCTGTGTCCGTTTGAAGTGGTTGAAGCAAGCGAGGGCGATGAAATTCGAAAAAATTGTGTCTACATTGCTCCGGGTGGAACGCAGATGAGTGTCTCAGGTGCTCGCGGCAAGCTGAAGATTAGGATTTCCGACGATGCGCCTGTGAATCGTTTTAAGCCAAGCGTCGACTATCTCTTCGATAGCGTTTCAAAAACCGAGGGCCTTCGAATCGTGGCTGGTTTATTGACCGGGATGGGGAAAGACGGGGCTCAGGGGCTTTTAAGTCTGCGCAAACGTGGAGCTGAGACCTTTGCTCAAGACGAAAGCACTTCGGTGGTTTTTGGTATGCCCAGAGCTGCCATCGAGCTGGGGGCTGCGAAAGCGATTTTGCCACTCGAAGAAGCCGCGAAACATATGATGAAAGTCTCGGCCAGCAATTCGGACCAGAAGACAGGTTAGCACCTGACCTTAGTAGGGGCAAATTTCCAAAAAAAAGTTATTACTAATAACTTTTTGGACGTCATCTTAAGATTTAGTTTAGAGTTTGTATCATTTTCGGAGGATTCAATGTTTCCACTTTCGACCCGCATTCTGGTGATTGATGACATGATGACCATGAGAAAAATAGTCATGAAAAGTTTGCGGGACATTGGGTACAATGATCTTGTCGAAGCCACCGACGGTGAAAAAGGCTGGGGAATTATTAAAACTTCAAAAACCCCCATCCAACTGGTGATCTCGGACTGGAACATGCCGAATTGCACCGGAATCGAGTTGCTTAAAGCCGTTCGAGCCGATGCGGTCGTTTCCAGTTTGCCCTTTGTGTTGTTGACCGCCGAAGGGGACGCTCACCAAGTTAAAGAAGCCGTCGTTGCGGGTGTGACAAACTATATTTTGAAACCCTTCACGGTCGATATTTTACGCCAAAAGTTAGAACAAGCTTACAAAAAAGCATTCGGCGCAACACCAAAAACATAGCCAAAAGCATATCCAAAAACGGAGAGTCCAACGATGAGCTACGTTCTCGAAACTAAAGGTCGGCGACTGATCTTCGTCTGCAAAGTGACGGTGAATGCCTATGTCGCCGAGGATATTTGCAACGAAATTAAACAAACGTTGGAAGCTAATCCGGCACTTAAGCAAATCGTCTTAAATTTAGAAAACGCGCATCAAATCGAGTTTGAGGTTCTGCGAGTTTTCTCGACGGTGGCGATGAATTTGCGAAAAAAAGAAATGGCCTTCTACGTGCTGGGGGTCCCGAACAAAACGCGGCAGCTTATTCATCAAGCTGGGATTGAGGGTCTGTTAATCCCGGCAACTTTGGTCGAAGAAATACCAACCCTACCTGGTGACGTGGCCGCGAAACCGTCCTCGGGCATTAACGTCGCGTTCATAAATCCTTTTGTTGAGGGAACCATGAACACGCTGTCGGTGCAGTGCGGGATCAGTTGCACTCCGGGAAAGCCAATGACGAAAGAGAAATTCGTTGGCAAAGATTCTTTTGTCATCGCGGGGGTCATTGGTATTTCCAGCCCTAAGTTTTGTGGATCTATTGCAATCTTATTCCCTAATGAAACTTTTCTTAAAATTATGGGCAAAATGTTGGGGGAAGAATACCCTGAAATCACAAAAGACCTTGAAGACGGGGCCGCCGAGTTACTGAATATTATTTACGGACATGCGAAGCGGGTGCTGGGCGAACAGGGTCATACGATCGATAGAGCCTTGCCAACGGTCATCCGCGGCGATAAAATTAATTTGCGACATATGACCAAAAGTGCGGCCATTGTATTGCCGTTTGGAACAGAGATGGGAACCTTTATTATTGAAATTGGGGCCGATCAAAGCGAGTAATTATGGACTGGCCACTGTTTGGTCGAATGCCTTTAAAAGCCGAAGCGACCAACGACGAAATTTTAAATCGGTTTTTAGACTACGTGGCTTTTAAAAAGCTTGAACTCTATCCGGCGCAGGAAGAAGCCATTCTGGCGTTGATCCAGGGCAAGAATGTGATTTTAAATACTCCCACCGGTTCCGGAAAATCTTTGGTCGCGATGGCTTTGCATTTTCAGTCCCTGGCACAAGGGCGCCGTTCCTACTACACCTGTCCGATCAAAGCCCTCGTGAACGAAAAATTTCGCGACCTCTGCGCAAACTTTGGTCCCGATCAAGTTGGAATGATCACGGGTGATGGTTCGGTGAACGCCCAGGCTCCGATTATCTGTTGCACGGCCGAGATCTTGTCAAATCTTGCGCTCCGAGAAGGGCCCCTGGCTCCGGTTGATGACGTCGTCATGGATGAGTTCCATTACTACTCAGACAAGGAACGTGGTGTAGCCTGGCAAGTTCCTCTTTTGGCATTGCCCCAAACCCGATTTCTATTGATGTCAGCCACTTTGGGGGAAATGGATTTTTTTGCGCAGTCCTTGTCCACTTTAAACACAAAAGAAACTCAAGTGGTGACCTCGTTGGAACGCCCGGTGCCTTTGGATTTTCTGTACAAAGAGACTTCGCTTCACGAAAGTGTTGCTGACCTGATCGGGCAAGGGTTAAGCCCTATTTACCTGGTGAATTTTTCCCAACGAGATGCTGCCGAACAAGCGCAGAACTTGCTCAGTCTCAACTATTCGAGCAAAGAAGAAAAAGCCCGGATCCAAGAAATTTTAAACGACGTGAAATTTCAAAGCCCTTACGGCAAAGAAATTCAAAAACTTCTCAAGCACGGAATTGGAATTCATCACGCGGGGCTGTTGCCCAAATACCGGGTCTTGGTCGAACGTTTGGCGCAAGCGGGTTTGCTCAAGGTAATTAGTGGTACCGACACTTTGGGAGTTGGGGTGAACGTTCCGATTCGCACCGTTCTATTTACCAAACTGTGCAAGTACGACGGCGAAAAGACCGCGATCCTTAGCGTTCGTGATTTTCATCAGATCGCCGGCCGGGCCGGGCGAAAGGGCTTTGACAACCAGGGAACCGTGGTCGCCCAAGCGCCCGAACACGTGATTGAAAATCTGCGGGTGAAATCCAAAGCCGCAGGGGATCCGAAAAAATTGCGCAAAATCGTTCTTAAAAATCCACCGCCCCGGGGATTTGTTATGTGGACCAAAGAAACTTTCACTAAACTGCAATTGGCAAAGCCGGAAGTATTGCAATCACGATTTAAAGTCGATCACGCCATGTTGCTGAATGTTTTAAGCCGGGACGGAGGTCCCCGCGCCATGCAGCGATTGATTCGCAACTCGCACGGGACCGCAGGAAATAAAAAACATTTGCGCAAAGTGGCTTTTGAACTGCTTCGTTCCCTGTTGGAACGTAAAATAGTGCTCGTCGCCCTAAATCAAGGCCACAGGCAAGTCCATGTGAATACAGATCTGCAAATTGATTTTTCGCTTAATCAGACGCTTTCGCTCTATTTATTGGACACGCTAAAACTTGTCGACCCGGCCAGCGAATCCTACGCCTTAAATGTCTTGACCCTGGTGGAATCAATTTTAGAAAGTCCAGAAATGGTTCTGCGAAAGCAAACGGATGTTCTAAAAACAATTAAAATGAACGAAATGAAATCGGCCGGGATTGAGTACGACGAGCGCATCGCGGAGCTTGAAAAAATAGAACATCCGAAACCAAGTCGGGATTTCATCTACGAAACCTTTAACACCTTTCGAAGCGCACACCCGTGGGTCGGACAAGAAAATATTCGTCCCAAGTCGATTTCTCGTGAAATGTTCGAAAATTTTTACTCCTTTGCGGACTACATTCGCGAATATGATTTGCAGCGGATCGAGGGAACACTGTTACGATATCTTTCCGAAGTTTATAAGGTGCTTGAACAAACTGTACCCGACGCGGCCAAAGACGACGAACTGCGGGAGATTTCGATTTATTTTGGCGTGATGGTTCGCACGGTGGACTCAAGTCTGCTTGATGAATGGGAAAAGATGCGCCCCGGACTGTTGAAAGCGGACGCAGAATCGGCAATAAAAAATGACAAGGCCCTTCGAAAAGTTGTCGATCCGAAACTCGTGGTCTTACTAACTCGCAATTTGGTCCACACTTTGATGCGTGCGCTTTCAAAGTTGGATTTTGAAACGGCCATATCGATGTTTCAACCCAGCGAAAATTTAACGCCCACAATTCTCGAGGAACAAATGAAACTTTATCAAGCCGACCATCCGGATCTTCGCACGGATTCTTCGGCTCGTGGATCTAAAAACATCCAGATTACCATCGGTGAGAAATTTGCCCAGGTGGAGCAAACTTTGATAGACAGCAATGACCTGAATGATTGGATCTTATCTTTGAAAATTGACCTGGCTTGCTTGGTCTCTGGCGATGAACCCGCTTTGATTTTTGAAAAACTAGAAGAAGTGGGACACTAAGCTTTTGCGCTTGCGGTCCCACAAAATCTTAGTCAGCAACAAATGTCCGGTCTGGCTTACAGCTTCCATCATAGACCTGTTCGTTTTTCGCAAGCCTGTTAGAAATTTGCAAGGTTGCTGCGTTGGCGGATGCCCCTTGTTCCGTCGTGCTGATACTAACAAGCCGAGCCGGAACACCTGCGACCACGGCACAATGATAACCAGACACATGAACGGAGCGGACAGCGGCGGTATTTCCCCGAATGACCCATCGTACTGGTTCATAGGAATACAGCACTAAATCGACAGAGTTGGGGTTGTGCCTCGCCGAGACTTCGATGCTCTGATAGGTTATTTGTCGAAAACTCACGGAATGAGTCTGGCTCGAGGCATTGTACATCGAAAATTGATATTTATTTCCAGAGTTTACGGTGGCTCGCGACGCCGTCGTTGCCACTCGGCCGAAAGCCGCACACTGGCCACCGGAGACAATCGCCGGGGCAGCTTGGTAGTCGGCGTATCCACCGCAAGTCCTGTTGGGATACACCTCGTAAGTTGTCTTCGCGGCCACCCGCGGCATGGCCCCAGATGCTGTTGGAAGTGTTTCTGAGACAAATCTTTCCTGTTTGTAAACAAGCGCGTTGGCGTCTGGAATTAGCGTTAATTCGGCGCCCAAGATTTCTTCAGGCTGCGCAAGATCAACGCAGGCATCTCGAATTAAATAAAATTTTGAAGTTTCCGTGGCTAAGATTGAAGAGGAAATATTCGATTGATCACCACAGATCTGGGAGTCTGGTAAACGGTAGTGGTAAATCTTGCCGGTGTAGCTTTCGCCATTGCCCTTTCTTTCAAGATTCAGGTCTTCCAAACCCTGGAAATTCTTGCCCGAGCAATTTTGAAAAAAAAGCGCCACAAACAACGACATAAACAGGAATTGACTGATCCGCTTCACGTTTCCCCCACATCACCTAGTCTAGGCGCAAAATCACACCTGCGCCTTACATTAATCTTACGGGGGAATAGAATTTCCGACGACGGACAAAATAGAGCAGAGCTGTTCTATTTTGAGACGGTTAGGGGCACCACGGCCTTAAGTCCGGCTAGTAGGAGCAGCACTCACCGCGAAGGGTGTGCTTGTAAACAACGTCGGGCCGCACTCTGGTATAGGATCTAGAACCCACCGCCCCGACAACAGGTATGTCGTCTCGTCGAAATGGAGGCCCACCCATGATTCGAATCCAGGTGATATTTTGCAAAGTCGATCCCACACTGCAATTCAGTGAGCGCGATCTAGCCCGTGTCAGTGGGCCTGCACTGATACCACGGCAGGAACCCGGACCCGAGCCTCCACTGGAAGATATTGTGCACTTACCGTCTGCAAATGCCCCTCCCAATGACGGGCAAATTTTTGCGACTAGCTTTGGAATGTCACCGCTTAAATCACAGATTCCCAATTCGAAACTTCCACCCAACTCATCACAAGTTTCAGCGATTTGATCGTTGTCTATTGGACTTTTAGACGAGCACGAAGTAATTCTGCCAGTTTCTACTGTAAAGTAAGCGCTGCCAAGATTCCTGGGTCGAAATGCAGTCAACCCTCCGATCGAACTGTTGACCGACGACACTTTCAAAATCAGGTCGCCTTTGAAGACGTCGGCAGTTCCCAAGGTCCCGACTGGTAATGCTCTGATTATCTGAAATTGATCGGCAATTACTTGGTAGCCAGGTACTTTATTGCCACTCGCGATAGTCCCGCCATTGAGCAGCAGCTCAAAAGGCAACCCATCTGTCGGCAGAGCCGCGAGTGCTGAATCGAACGCCACGCCTAAAGTACCCAAAGCAGTTTCACAAGCCACCGGATCTAAAAGCGTATTTTGTAAATCACTCGTCAGGGAAAGGAGATCTTGCCTGACCTGAACGGATTCAAGGGCTACCCTTTGATTAAAAATTAAAGTGGCCATGCTCGCCATAACAGCGCCAAGAATTCCCAACGCCACTAAAATTTCGATCAAAGAAAAACCTTTTTCAGACAAACTAGAGTTTTGCTTCATAGGATTTAGAATATTATTCTTATTTAGTCGTGCCTAGCGAAAAAACCGAGCTATGGTGTTTCAGAATGAGGCATTTGGACTAAAGGTCCTGTCTCCCGAAGTCGATAAGCAGAGTATGGATTTAAGTAAGATTCGAGACCTGGTCGACCTGTGTGATCAAGACCTGAGAGGTGGTCGTGGACATCTGGTCGAGGATCGCATCTCTAAACTGGTATTTTCACAATTGCCCAGAGAGGTGTATTTGCCGGTCGCCGCAATATGCCGAAGAGCCGGTCTTTTTAGTCAAGGTCTTCGTTTGCTGACTCCATTGATTCACCCCGATGGAAAAAATTGGAAGGGCGAAGGAGGGATCGCCGAACGGTCCGAGTACGCGGCGCTTTTGACGAAGTATGGCTCCGTTGGTGAAGGTTTGAAAATTTTGAATCAGTTGGATTCAAGCCAATTGCCAGAAATCAGTCTCTACCGTGCTTTTTGCTACATAGCCCAGTGGGACTATCGATCCTCCATAAAGGAGTTAAAAAATTATTTATCAATGGAGATACCAGACTACCAGGCGATGATCGCTAGGGTAAATTTAGCATCCAGCCTGATCGCGGCCGAAGAGCTTCCCGAGGCCTTAGATCTCTTAAACAGCAATATAAATATTTGCCTCGCAAAAAGTTACACCCGGCTGATGGCAAATAATTTTGAAATGCGGGCGCAAGTTTTTTTAAAAACTGGTCATTTGGCAGAATGCAGGGCGGATATATCGAAAAGCTCAGAAATCTTGGGCAGAGAACAATCACTGGATCAATTGTTCGTTCAAAAGTGGAGTGCGGTCTTAGAAGCTTTTGAATCTCGCCAAATCCAACCTTTGAAGGATTTTAGGATTGTTGCCGGCGAGCGAAAACATTGGGAAACTGTCCGCGACTTGGATGGAATCCTGCTGAGATTTGAATTCGACGATACACAGTTTCAGCACCTTGTTTTTGGAACACCATTTGCCTCGTTCAAAGAAAGAGTTTACAGGGAATTGGGCCAGGCGGAGCCCGCAGGACTATTTGTAAAGGGATCGTCTTTGGGCTTACAAATTATTTTAGAGTCTGGAAAATTAAACAACGATTCTAGCCTGATCATCAAGGGGCAAAATTTAAAAGTGTTGTCATTGTTTCTGAAGGATTTCTACCGACCCGTGCGAATTTCGGAAATATTTTCGTCACTTTTTCCGGATGCGTATTTTGACATCTTCACTTCCCCAAACAGAGTTCAAAAAGTGATTCAACGATTTCGAAAATATATCCAAAGTGTTAATCTTCCGATTGAGATCCATCAAATCGATGGTTTTTATCGATTGAAGCTGATCGGTGAAATTGGCTTTCAGGTTCGTATAAATCGATCTGCACAGATAGATCCGATCGAGAATCAGTTAAGAAATCAATTTTCAGATAACGGCTTTAGCGGCATCGAGGCGCAGCACAAACTGGGAATTTCTCGTCAAAATTTCCAACGGTGGTACGCCAAAGCCCACGAGCAAGGCAAAATACTGAAACTATTCGGCGGCGCGGCGACCTATTATAAAATGCTACGGAGAACAGGATAATTTAAAACTCGGTACTTGGAGACCAACTCTGCCACTTCATACATTAAAGTAATTTGGTCCAATTTTGTGTGAATTTGATCGATCGTTTGAAGGTTCAAAATTGCCATAGGGCAAGCGCCCATGCCCCAAAGATCGAGCTCAATAGTAAAAAGCTCTTTTTTAAAGTCCCGACTTCGCGCAATTAAGTTTTGCGGAAAAATCAAATCCAAATCTCTAACATAGGCAATATCGACCCGGTGTTCATTTCGCTCGACCAGAGCCTTTAGAAATTCAAGCGTGTCGGACAAAGATCTTTCCGATTTTTTATGTACGACTAAGCTGTTCATTATTTAGTCCCCAAGATTGAGTTAGATGTCGGTTGTCTTGCATTGGTCACAAAACCATAAGGTGCGTAGGGATTTCGGAAAGCGAAATCAGCATCTTTGCTTTGTTTTAAGATTTGTTTGTCTTGCTTGCTTTGAAGCTTAGCTAGTTTAGCTTTTTCGGCCTTTGATAGTTTTCCATCTGCTTTTGCGATCTTTTGGGCCCGATCAATTTTAGCTTGGGCACTTTTTAAAAGTCGGGTCTCGTCCGAATTGATACTTCCTTTTCTTTGGCCAGCCTTGATTAATTTCCGTTGCGCCAACTGACGGCGTTCGTCCCGCGAAGCCTTTTCTTTGTCGGTTGTTTGGATTTTTAGCTCTCGTCCCAGTCGTTTTTGTAGACTGTTAATCTTTCTTTTCTCAACCTTCGACAGTTTTCCGTCTTTGAGTGATTTCTTTAACACGGCGAATTCTTGCCGTTGCAGCTTGTGCAGTTTTGCAGCTTCTGCTTCAGACAATTGACCGTTGGTACGGCCCTGGCTCAGCTTCTTTTTTAAATTTGATGCCCGAACTTCTTGTTTTGTTTTGCAGGTCGCCATTTGGACGAATCCAACTTGCACTGCCACCAGCACCAGGATTTGAATCATCGTTTTCATTTTTTCTCCGATTCTTAGATTGTTAAAGCCGTCTACCTTTATAGTATGGTGCTTTCATCAGGCTCATTCGAATGACAAAATTGAGCAGGCGTGGCTCAATTTGAGTCAAATCAAGGTCGCTGACTCTTTAATTGAATCCAATTCGAGAGATGTTTGGTGCTTTGGAACATATGATGGCGAAGCATCGCTCCCACAAAGTTGTCCTGGCGGTGTTTGACTTTTTGTTCGGAGAGCTCAAGCAGTCGTTGAATCAAACGGGGTCCGTGCACAGATTTTAGAAATCGATCTGTCAGGATCATAGACCCTTGTGTCTGAGCTTTTTCCCAAACGGGTTCCTGTTGATAAAGCTGCACGGCTCCGGCAACAAGTTCAGAAACATTTTTACCGATGATTCCGCTCCAAGCCAGAGCACCGTGCATACCCTCGGCGCCCACGGGGGTCGTCACACTCGGAGTTCCTGCAAGCATGGCATCAAGGAGTTTTCCTTTCAGTCCCGCACCAAATCGCAAGGGGGCGAGACAGACCCGCGCCGAAGCAACGACTTGGAGAGCCTGTGGTGCCCATCCCAAAACATGAAAGCCCTGAGCCGGATTATGCAGTTCCATTGCTTTGGCAGGTGGGTAGGAACCGTAGATTTTTAAGTGAGCTTGGGGCAGTTGTTCCCGAATTTTTGGCCAAATTTCCTGTTTCAGCCACAGAACCGAATCCCAATTCGGAGGATGACGGAAACTTCCGATCGAAACAAAATCCGATCGTTCACTAAACCCTGCCAGTTTCTCGGGAATTTTATCGATCAGAAAACTGCAATGGTGAAGCAGCGGTGCCGGTATTAAAAATTCTCGCTGCAGAAATTCCAATTCAAAATCTGAGATCATCAAACTTAAGTCGCTGCGAAAAATTGCTGCGATCTCGCGAACGGTTTTTTCATTACCCAACATGGCTTTCTTAAGATCCGAAGGTTCTGTTAGATCTTGGTGACGGGCGCGGGTCTCTCGCAGGGAATGCAAATCAATCGTGTCGATCACACGCAAAGCTTCGGGACAGACTTTTTCCACTCGCCAACCAAATTGTTCCTCAGTAAAAAAGCGGTCGAAAACCACGAGGTCGGGTTTAAGTTCCCCGATCCAGGCATCGAATGCATCGTTATTCAATGCCACCGTGTGTTCCCTAAGCCCCAAGGCCGTCAAATCCACGCGAAATTCCGAGGGTCCCGCCGAGGTCGCAAAATCGATCTGCCAGTTTTGTTCTAAAAACAGTTGGATTAAATCCATCGTTCTTCGGCCGGCCGCAGAGGATCCGGGTTCGGGCCATACGTATCCAAGAATCAAAACGCGCATAGATTTCTCTCGCATGACGCAAACTGCTATGTCAATCAATTCACCCGGAGTTAGTTTTTTGATAGATCCTAGGTACTCATAAAAAGGAAAAACAATGACGTCTGCCAATCCAAATGTTCCCCAAATTCAGAGTGCCGCTGACTGGATCACGATCAAAAAATTTGAAGACATTCGTTTCGAGAAAACAACGGACGGAATCGGAAAAATCACAATAAATCGACCTGAAGTGCGAAACGCATTTCGGCCAAAGACAGTGATCGAGATGAAGGAAGCCTTCGAAATGAGCCGCGAAGATCGGACCATCGGCGTGGTCATTTTGTGCGGGCAAGGCTCCGAAGCCTTTTGCTCGGGTGGTGATCAAAAAGTGCGCGGGGATGCAGGCTACGTGGGCGGCGACGGAGTTCCGCGCTTAAATATTTTAGATGTTCAAAAACAAATTCGCCAACTTCCCAAACCCGTGGTCGCCATGGTGGCCGGGTACGCGATCGGCGGCGGACATGTTCTGCACATCGTCTGTGATTTAACAATCGCGGCCGACAACGCACGCTTCGGTCAAACGGGACCTAAAGTCGGATCCTTTGATGGGGGCTTGGGCAGCAGTTACCTGGCCCGCATCGTGGGACAAAAAAAAGCACGAGAGATTTGGTATTTGTGCCGTCAGTACGACGCACGACAAGCCGAAGACATGGGTTTGGTGAATCATGTGGTGCCACTCAAAGATCTTGAACTGGAAACGGTGAAATGGTGCCGCGAAATGCTGGAGCACTCGCCGATGTCTTTGCGATGCTTGAAAGCCTGTTTGAACGCAGACTGTGACGGACAGATGGGACTTTTGGATCTCGCCGGAAATGCGACCTTGCTTTATTACATGAGTGAAGAGGCGCAAGAGGGACGCGATGCCTATGTTGAAAAGCGAAAACCCGATTTCTCGCGGTTTCCTCGGCTCCCTTGATGCTTAAGCACTGGATCCAATCTTTTCGGCCGAAAACTTTGACAGCGGCGGTGGTTCCGGTGGTGGCCACAAACAGCCTGGTTTTAGCGATGGGGCTGGAGGTGCACTGGTGGATTTCAGCATGGGCCTTGGCGGCCTCGCTCTTCATTCAAATCGGAACAAATTTGTTTAACGACGTGATCGATTTTCGCAAAGGAACTGACGGGGTCGACCGCTTGGGTCCCCAGCGGGTTACGCAGGCTAAAATATTTACTGAAAAACAAGTTCTCAGCGCGGCGTTGATTAGTTTTGGCCTGGCTTTGGTTTGTGGAATTCCGCTGGTCATCCACGGCGGCTTGCCTATTTTGACAATCGGTTTGCTGTCGCTATTTTTTGGATACGCCTACACCGGAGGGCCATTTCCCTTGGCTTATTGGGGGCTCGGGGATTTGTTTGTTATAATATTTTTTGGAGTGGTCCCCGTACTCGGGTTGGGGTACCTGCAAACCGGCGAGTGGCTAAAACACGGCATCGTCTTGGGATTGCAAATTGGACTTCATTGCGCTGTTTTGATTGCGATAAATAATCTGCGCGACGTCGAAAGTGATCGACGATCGAAGCGGACCACCTTGCCCGTGGTTTTCGGAGTCAATGTTGCCAAAGCGGAGATTTATTTATTGATTTGGATACCTTATTTACTGGGAACCTACTGGCTTCCGGTTTTGAAGCATTGGGCCGCTTTAATTCCGTTGGTCACCTTGCCGTTGGCGTATTGGCTCACGTTGAATATCTTTGCGACCCGACCCAGTTCCTCTTATAATAAATTTTTAGGTCAAGCGGCCCTTTTGCACTTAACTTTTGGACTTTTGACGTCCGTTGGATTTTTTGTATGTCGGTTATAAAATTTTGGTTCTCCGAGTACACATTGAAACCCAGAAACAGGAGTTTGCCCCTGCGTCGGGGTGCGCTTATTAAGGTCACATGGCCCGACAAGTTGACCGGTTACTCGGATCTTTTGCCCTGGACTGACTTGGGTGATGAGCCTTTGGTTAGTCAGTTAAAGAATCTCCAGAAAGGCAAAATGTCGTCCATGGTTGAACAATCTATTTGGTTGGCTCGCCGGGATGCTCAAGCGCGCAAAGAGCGGCGCAATTTGATGAAGGGATTGCCGCGTGTTCGAAATTCATTTTTGATTCAAGACCCTGCCGCCGTCTCCGATGCCGAACTGGGAGAAGCCCGAAGATTGGGATTCATGTCGGTAAAAATTAAATGTGGAAAAAATTTAGACGTCGAAATGAATTTGATCGATAAAATTTTACGGATGGGTTCGGTGGGTCTACGGTTGGACTTTAACAGCCGCATGACGCTGAAAGATTTCACCGAATTCCATCAGCGCATTCCGGTGGCCTTTCAGAACCGGATTGAATATGTGGAAGATCCCTTTCCCTTTGCGGCCGATTCGTGGCGAGAGGCCTCTAAAGCTGCGACTTTGGCTTTGGATTTGGAATACTCCAAAGTAAATTGGCAGACTTTAAAATCTCCGGCGCCCTTTAAAGTTTTAGTAATTAAGCCAGCCCGCATGGACTTGGCAACGGCTCTGGATGCCGTCAATAAGTTTGGTTTGAAAATGTCGGTCACCAGTAATCTGGATCATCCCGTCGGCGTCATGCATGCTGCGGCCGTAGCCTCTGAGATGAAAAAAATCTATCCAAATATTTTACTCGATTGTGGTTGCTTTACCCACCTGGAGTACCAGGAAGATGAATTCTCGGCATTGCTTCCAGAAGCAGGTCCCATGACCGCAGAGGTTCCGGGATTCGGTGTTGGGTTTGATGAATTGTTGGAGAAACAAAAATGGACTCCGGTCGAGGTCTCGGTTTAGAACCTAAATTTTGGACCACTTCGGAATCTGCTTTGCTTGTCGACAGCCGTCGCGAACCCATCGAGGGGCATCTCTTTCGAAGATTTTTTGAGAAATCCCAGGATTTTCCGGCCCATATTTGGTTGGCCAGTTCGGGCAGCTCCCGGAACGCTAAGCACTCAACGAAATTGATTGGTCTTTCGAAAAAAGCAATCTTGAGTTCGGCTCGCAGTGTGAATGAACACCTGGAGGTAACCTCTAAAGATCGATGGGCTTTGTGTTTGCCCCGCTTTCACATTGGGGGTTTGGCTGTTTGGGCGCGAGCTCATTTGCTGGGGAACGTCGTCTGTGATTATGCGGCAGAACGCTGGAATGCGGTCGAGTTTGCAGCGCGTTTTAGCCGCGATGAAATTTCACTTCTAAGTTTGGTACCGACGCAAGTTCATGACATCGTTAAAGCCCAAATCCCAGTTCCTCCAAGTCTTCGCGCCGTAGTGGTCGGAGGATCCAGTCTGCGAAGGGATTTGTACGCGCAAACCAGGGCGCTCGGGTGGCCGCTGCTCCCCAGTTTTGGCATGACCGAAGCCAGCTCCCAAATTGCCACGGCCGAACTGAGTTCTCTGATTTCTCTGGGTGTCGAAAAGTTTCCGGCGCTAAAAATCTTAAAACACATGGAGTGTCAAATTGACGATCGGGGAATACTAGGCATTCGCGGGCCGGCGCTCATGACCGGCTTTTGGCAGGCGATTGAAAATGAAGATAGTTTTCAGGCTCTGCCCGTGGGTGATTACTATTGGACTTCAGATCTGGTCGGGAAGTCTCAACCAGGATACATCGAGCCTTTGGGACGCGATTCTGAATTTGTAAAAATTCTGGGAGAGGGTCTACACCTGGGTCAAACACAAGAACGATTTCAAGAGTTGTTAGGATTTGAATTGGCTGATGCCGTAGCTTTGGTTGCGCAAGAAAATGCGCGAACAGGTTTTGACCTTGTTTTGCTTGCTGAATCTTCGGATTCGAAAATTCAAGATGTGGTCCAACAATGGAATCTAAAGTGCCTGCCGGTGGAACGAATTTTAAAAGTTGTTTTGATTGATAAAATTCCGCGAACGTCGCTGGGAAAAATCCGAAGATATTAGCCACGCGCGAGCGCGGCGCGTGCTTCCTTGATTATTTGATTCTCTGAGGATGTTTGCTCGGCCATCTCTTTGCGAATTTTCTCTACCGGAACTTCGGGACCCTTGCCAACACCCGGACAAAACTGCCCGACTTCTTTCTTCCAAGCCTTGGCGTTCATGACTTCGGGCCAAAAAGGCCAGGTCCGACATTGCGTTGGTCGACCCTTGTAAACCGAGCAACGATTGTCTTTCAAAAACAGACATTCCGGTCGTTTCGGATCTTCTTTTAGGTGGAAAGCCCCGTTGGTTTGGTCGCAGTATTTTTTGGTGAATACCGAAGTTGAAAGTCCCAGCTCGGTGGCCATACGGGACCGGTCTTCTTTGGTCATAAAAACAAATCCGTATTCCCCTCGAGAGATGCAGCACTGGCCGGATCCCTGGCATTGGAAACGAACCCCGGTCTCCCACCATTCTTTTTTCACAGTTTTTTTCACGATTTGTTTCACAACTGAGCCTCTAGTTTTTGTCGGATTTCGTCGGGAATCGGTCGCTTTTGACCATTTTTCTTATCCAGAAAAGTGTGAGTGGATTTTACGACGCAGGCTGATTTTTCTTTTTGCCGGAAATCGAAAGCCAACGTGAAGCTGGTTTCGCCAACCTTCAAGACCGACACGTCAATCTGCAAAACTTCTCCGGGGCGAATTACGTTGTTGTATTCCGCCTCGGTGGCGCGAATCGGGACCGCCCATTCCGAATTGTTGAACCATTTTGGCCACTCAAATCCCATCGAAACAACAAAGTCTTCGTAGCAATCGTGCATCAGCTCAAAGGCCGCACCAAAAAACATCCAACCGGAAGGGTCGGCCTGATGGAATCTCAGCTTGGATTCACACTGAAAGGACTTGGATTTTGCCATAGTTGTTAAAATGGCAGAAGACACCTGCAACATCAAGGTGCAATCGACATTCTCGGCAGACAAGACGTTTGAATTTCTGGGTTTTTTTTGGCAGTGTCAGGCCTGTGAATCTAAAAATTTTTGACCCCAAAGACTTTCCATCCTACTTGCCTCGTTTGAATTCGCTTTACGATGATTTATTCACGGGCGGTAAAGGCTTTCGCGCTCGTTTGATCAAAGAGGTTTGTGAGTCCATCGGATCAGGAATGCGCGTGCAGCAGTTACTGGCACAGACAATTGAGTTTATTCACAATGCTTCGCTACTGCACGATGATTTGGTCGATCGCTCGGCTCTGCGCCGCGGGAAAACTGCGGCTTGGCTGAAGTTTACTCCGGAATATGCGGTTCTTGCCGGGGATTATTTGCTGGCCCGGGTGATGGTGAATTTGTCGGCGCACGGAAACATAAAACTTGTCCAATTCACGGCCGAAGTGATTTCCGATTTACTCGAAGGCGAGTGGCTCCAAGACTCTTTGGTGGGGGATTTTGAAGTGGATCTGAGTCAACTTGACCGCGTCCACAATTTAAAGACCGCGTCGCTTTTCAAATGGTGTTTGCGATCTCCGTTTCTGGCCGAAAATCGTAATGACCCCGGGCTGCACACCTGCCTCGAGGAACTTGGGACTTTGTTGGGACAGCTTTTTCAGCGCAGTGATGACTTGTTGGATTTTGACGTTCGCAACGACGAGGGTAAAAATCCCATGGGGGATCTAAAGTCAGGATACTTAAATTCCTTTGCGGCCATGGCCACGCGAGATCTGACGTCGATTCAGAAAAGAGAATTAAAAAAATGCGCCACTTTGGAAGATTTTAAAATTCGTTTGGGCGGGACTTCGGTGTTTGATGCGCGGGTGAAAGAATTTGACGAGAAAAATACTTTTTTAATCCACCGGTACCACCATCAACTGGGAGTTCTGAAAAATTACATCGAGGGACACGAGGGCGCACTTTTAAAAAAGTTAGAACCTTTGCCAGATCTGCTTTACTGGCGTAAAAGTCCCTCTTAGCATGGACTTAAAAACTGTTTCCGGACGAGATCCCGAATTCACCAAATACTTGCGCGGAACTTTTTCGAAAACCCATCGGGCCATCCCGGTGCAATCTTTGAATGTAAATACCGATGCCGAAGAAGTAACTTTTCAGATAATTCCTGTCCGGGACATCAAGGTTCCCTCGGCGCTCGTAAAATGGATCGAAGTCTTCAAGCTAAGATCTTTTGTGCTTCTGGGTTTCCCCCTTTTTTTGATTTTAGTTAAAAATACTTATTTCGATGAAATTGAAATGGATCCGATCCTGGTTCTCACCACAGTTTTGGGATGCTTTTCACTTTTGGTGGGCGGGAATCTTTTGAATGACTTTTTTGATCACATGCGCGGCTTCGATCGCATTCACCCGGATCAACAGCGACGGCCCATCCAAGAGGGCTGGGTAACAGCCGAAGCCACACGCCAGTGGTCTGCGGTTTACTTGGTTTTGGGTGTGCTGCTAGGTATTCCCGCGATGATCGTCACGCCGGAGTTGGTTTTGTTTGCTCTGGTTCCAGGCTCCGTGGCTCTGTGGTCATGGCTTTCTGCTAAACGGGGGGTACGTTACCGTCGCGGCACCGAGTTCTTGATTTTTTTGATGGCTGGCCCGCTGTTGACCACGGGTTTTCAACTGGCCGTGAGCGGAGTCTTTGAATTGGAGTCTTTATGGATCGGAATCTTGTCGGGAATTTTTTGTGTTTTCTTTATGCACCTAAAAACTTTCGGTTCATCGTCGTCAATACTCAGGCGGGATTTCAAAATTCAATTTCTAGATTAGGGTTCGAGGGCTCGCGCATTTTCATTTTGGGTTGGTGGCTTTTCTATCTTTTGAATTTCTTTTTGTATCATTATTTCTATTGGAGCACCCATCCGATTTGGGTGGCCGCAAGTGCGGTTGTGCCCTTGGTGATGGCGCGCCCTTTGTTTAAGTTGCTGTACCGTCTGAATTCACCGGCCGGATCTGAAATGCGAAAGACCGTCGAAGTGGGCCGTAAAGTTGCTTTTCTGACGATGACCTGGTGGTTGATCGAAAATCTTTGGCTCATTTGGGAAGTTAGTTTTGGGGCTTTGGCTTGACGCCAAAGCTGCAACAGACATCAGGTCAATTCCCCTCACTTATTTTTCCCAACGGCCGTCGCATCCAAACAGATTTGATTAATGATCGCGAGAATTACGCAAAGACTTTGCGCGGGAAGCAAGAAATGATCGCCAAGGCCGTCGGTTTCCAGGGAAAATCAATTACGGTTTTTGACGCCACTTTCGGTCTGGGGCAAGACGCTTGGACCCTGGCACGACTGGGGTGCTACGTGATTGGCTGCGAACGAGAGTCTTTGTTGTTTCATTTGTTCCAGGAATCCCTGGAACTCGCAAAACTGAACGCGAAAACCAAAGAGGTCGCCCTTCGCATTCAATTGTTCAATATAGATGCGATCGAATTATTGGCTTCTTCTGCAAAATACATTGACCGGAAAATCGACACGGTTTTTCTAGACCCCATGTTTCCAGATCTTAAAAAAAGCGCCCTCCCGAAAATTGAGATGCAGCTCCTGCGCAACTGGCTGGGACATGGAACACCAAGGGACGAAGAATTGTTGCAGAAATCCCGCGCCTTTGGGGACGTGGCCGAGAGATTTCGGGTGGTCGTCAAGCGGCCCTTAAAAGCTCCCGTTTTAGCGTCCGGTTTTTTTCATCAATTTAAGGGGAAGACCATTCGCTATGATTGTTACAAAGGATTCAGTAAATGATTTGGATTAAAATATTTTTAGTATTTCTATCCTGTTTTTTATTTCGCGGGATTTGGTCTCGGCTCGCAGATTATTTTGTTCGAAAGAAAGTTTCCGAAAAGCCCATTTCAAAAATGTTATTTTTTTCGGCGTTGCAGCAGGCGTTTCAAGCGTCTTTGGATCAGGCTCTGCTGCTGCCGTGGATTCAAATGCGGGCTCGGGAAAGTTCAAAACGTGTCTGGCTAACAAAGCTGGGATTGTCGCCGCTGTCGGGAATTTTATTGCTCGCGATCATTTGGTTTTGGATTTATTTTTTGGGACTGCGGGGAACTTTTATCGAGCTCAATTTGGTGCAGACCCTGTCTGATCCGCCGAGCTGGGTTTGGTGGCTGGGGGACCAATCAATAAGTACGTTGCTGGTCCTGTTGGGGTTTGGAATTTTTTCTTCGGTCTTGCTTCGTCGTCCGTTTTTTGGAACCGCCGTTGCGGGAGTTCTAATTTTTAGTGGACTGCTTTCGGTTGCCGGCGGGGTTTGTATTTTGGTCGGGGAGCGGTTTGGTTTGAAACTTTTGTTTCGCTTAAAATATCGATCCGAAATGTTATATCGAGAAATGGATTGGTCGCTGGTCTTTGGTGTTCTGGTTATGGTTGCCTGCGCTTTGTGGGGCCGGGCTTTGGTAGGGCTTCTTTCGCAAGTTGGTTTTCAAAACACCTTTCATCCGGCGAATCGCTTCGAGTTGCTGACGGTAACGCTTCTGCTTTGGTCAGTCCTGGAAGCTTTTCTTTCAATGGCCTTTTATCATTTCTATTGGATAAAATGTCAGTCTAATGACAACTGATAAAAAGGGTCCTTCGCAGACCGACGAGCTTCAAGAAATCATCCGGCAGAAGGACCTCGAGATCCAGAAATACCGCAATGAATTGGCTAAAACCAATCAGTCCCTGGAAAGGCTCATCGGAGATTTGTCCGAGGAGCTGAAATGGGTGACCGTCATCCAAAAAGCTCTCTCTCCGACACAGATTCCAAACATCCCCGGATTTGAATTCAGCACAAAGTTTGTTCCGGGAAGCCAGGTGGGCGGCGATTACTTTGATATTTTTGAACACGACGATCGTTTAAAATTCGGAATGCTCCTGAGCAGTGCTTCTGGCTATGCGATGTCCGCACTTTTTCTGTCGGTGCTGTTGAAGCTCTCAAACCGGATTGAAGCCAAAAAGGGTACGCCGCCGTCACAGGCTCTTTCACTTTTGGCCAACGAGATGCGTCCGAACATGCAGCCCAAGGACGAGGCACAAATTTTTTATGGTGTTGTCGATCGGCGAACTTTTGAATTTCGCTACAGTTCCCTGGGTGGCCTCATTGCTCTTCACCAACCTCAGGGAGCCGAGAAGCTCGTTCGACTGGAATCCAGCGGCCCCGAGCTCACGGTCAAGTCCAAGGACCAGCCCTTGGAGCAGACCGTGGCGTTAGGTCCGCGAGATAGATTAATTTTGTGCTCGGAAGGGGTTTTATCCGCTCCGAATCCCACCGGAGTTTCTTTCGGTTTAGAGCAACTACAGAAGGCGATTGCGCGCGCTCCGCGGACTGGGGTGCACGATTTGCGAAATGAAATTTTATTTAGCCTTGAGCAATTCACCGAGACCCTGGAGCCTCTGCGGGATGTCACTGTTCTTGTTATCGAGGTCAGTGACCGAGTCATTAAACTTGCGAAATAGGCCCCTCTCGGCCAAGATACCGCGAGTGAACATGGCTGTTATTCAGCCACCTTTTTAGTTTTCATAAGGAGTTTTTTGATGGCAGAGGTTCAAATTTTTGAAGGCGCAATCGACAAAGGACTTGAAGGCATTGTTTCCTGCTCAACCGCAGTTTCAACGATCCAAGATTCCACCCTAAATTATCGGGGCTACACGATTGAAGACTTGGCCGCCAACGCCAGCTTCGAAGAAATCACATGGCTGTTGTGGACCGGCAAACTTCCGACCTCGGCGGAATTGTCGTCATTCAAAAAAGATTTACAGACGGCGATGAATTTACCTAAAGACTATGTTCTGGCTTTGCGTTCGCTCCCAACAAACAACGTCCATCCGATGGCGTGGCTGCGGACGGCGGTTTCTTTGTTTGCCCAGTGGGATGTGGACGCCAATGATAATTCGGTCGAGGCCAATCATCGAAAAGCCGTTCGACTGACCGGCGCGATGGGTCCAATCGTTTGCGCGTTTGAAAACATACGGAAGGGCAAAGATCCGGTTACCCCCAAACCCGAGCAAGGCATTGCCTGGAATTTTCTGTACATGCTGTTTGGTAAAGAGCCAACGCCCGAGGCCACTAAAAACTTTGACACTTGTTTAGTGCTTCACGCAGATCACGAGTTAAATTGTTCGGCTTTTGCAACACGAGTGACGGCTTCGTCGTTGAGCGACATTCATTCGGCAATTGTTTCCGCCATCGGAGCCCTGAAAGGGCCATTGCATGGGGGAGCCAACGAACAAGTCATGGTTATGTTGAAAAAAATCGGAACCATCGAAAAGGCAAAAACCTTTGTTCAAGATGCCTTGCAGGCCAAAGAAAAAGTCATGGGTATTGGTCATCGGGTTTATAAAAATGGAGATCCGCGCGCCGCGATTCTTAGGAAAATGAGTGATCGACTGACGGCACAAGTCGGTGAGCATCACCTGTACGAAATGTCGTCTTTGATTGACGACACGATGTTCAAAGAAAAGGGCCTGATGCCCAACGTCGATTTTTATTCTGCCACCGTTTATCACAGCATGAAAATTCCGACCGATATTTTCACCCCAATCTTTGCGGTGTCGCGGATCAGTGGATGGCTGGCCCACGCGTTTGAACAGTACGCCAACAATCGGATCTATCGCCCCCGCGGCAAGTGGGTGGGCGCGACGGGTAAGAAGTATGTTCCGGTGAGCGAAAGAGGCTAGCACTTGGGAAAAATCCTCATCATCAGCAATTCTTTTCAAGAACAAGAGATGCTGCTAGAGGTTTACTCTCATCACAACACCGGACAATTTACTTTTGAAACGACGGCTTCCTTTGGGCAGCCGGCGCATTACTGGTTTCAGTCTCAACCGCAAGTGTTGATTTTGACCATGCCCGACGATCCTGCGCTTCAAAACTATTATTTCGAAAAACTACGAAGCGATGTGCCGGTCAACCTGCGAATTATTTTCCTGTGTCCGGCAATGACCCAGGGACTGATGGAAGCGTCGACTTTATTTGAGCGGGTGCGTTTGATCAAAACACCCGTGACAGGATTTTTCTTGTACCGGGCAGTGACGGACGTCACGACGGACTACCCACCGAATGAACAACAAATTCACCCTCGCTATCTGACCGATCAGCAGATCCGCTTGCATTTGGTGAACGGGGGCAGCCAAGTCGAAGCAAAGATGAGAAATCTTTCGATCAGCGGGGCCTACTTTGAAATTGAAGAAAATACGCCCACGTTTAAAATCGAAGACACGGTTCGAATGACCGTCGAGCTGGCTGGCATTCGCGGTTATCAATTCGATGCCCGCATTGTATGGCGCAAAGCCGAGGTCAAAGTGGACGGGGGCGTAAACACCATGGGCTACGGTTGTAGTTTTTTAAACAAAGAGGCCGTCTACGATTCGTTACTTTCGCAAGTAGCAAAGGCTCCGCCGGGATTGTATTAATTTAGGGCGTCGGGGGCACCGCGCAGATTTGCGGACGTGCGGGGGCACCGCGCAGAATGGGAGTTTTGATGGCTTCAGTTTTCACAAAAATTATCCAGGGCGAACTGCCCTGCTACAAATTGATCGAAGACGAAGACACAATTTCGATTCTGACGATCGAACCCATCCAGCTGGGCCATGCGTTGGTGATCCCTAAGCAAGAAATCAATCATTGGTTTGAGGTCTCAGAGCCGCTGCTCGCCAAGGTTCAGATTCACGCCGCCCGCTTAGCCCGTGCCCTGCGGACGGCCACGGGGGCACCGCGCATTCTGACCGCAGCGATTGGCTTCGAAGTGCCGCATTACCACCTGCACCTGGTACCGGCCTGGGACCCCAGTGATCTGCATTTCTCAAAATCAAAAAAACGCAGCGAAGAGGAAATGAAAGCCATCCACGCAAAGATTTTAGCGAGTCTTTAGTTCTGCGGAGTGCGCGGCTTTTTCACCTGGCTTTTTCTCTAGGCCGCGGGCTGCGTTGTCTAGCCCGCACGGACTCCGGATCCCGGAGTCACGCCGGTCCCGACTCTGATTGATGGGCACCGCGCGCTCGTTCTCGTTTTGCAATCTATCTAGATCATGAAACAAGCAAAACTTTTTAAGTCGCAGTCTCCCTCTCGCGAACATGGTGGCAATCTAAAATCAGCCACCCGACGTCGCAAACGACCTCTTTCGCCAAAGCTTTCACATCATGTTGTGTTGAGATCCGATTTCGCGCGCGGTGCCCGGAATTTGCTTCGGAATTATCAACTTGTTCAGCGGATTCTTAGGCGTTCGTCCCGTCGATTCCGCATTAGAATCTACGAAAAGGCTGTTGTCGGGAACCACATCCATTTGCTGGTCAAAGGGCAGACCCGGGAAGATTTGCAAAACTTTTTCAGAGTGTTTGCGGGTCATCTGGCACAACAAATTTTGATTTTATATCCGTTGAAGCCGGGGGAACGGTCGGCGGTTTATTCCCGGGAAAAGCTACCGCCGCGCGGTGCCCACCAGAATCCCAAGCAAGCCCCTGAACCCCGAAAAGCCAAGCGGGAGAACAAATTTTGGGAAACTCGGATTTACTCCAAAGTCGTCAGTTGGGGCCGAGAATTTCGCGAGGTTACTGCTTACGTAATTAAAAATACCAAAGAAGCGCTCGGACTGATTTCTTACGAGCCCCGTCGGGGTTCCAGTCGTTTGGCGCGGAGCTCCCGAAGTAATTCGCGGGTCTCATCCGCTTGAAATGCAGTCCAGCCCTGAGGCTGAACTTAATTCCGACCGCTCTCGCCGCCACCGGACTTGCTCGTGCCGTTCCAGTAAATTCCCTGGACGTCGATCTTTTCCATGATGTCGTCATAGATTTTGGCGCACTGGGATTCCACTTTACAACTGACGACAAGTTTGGCGCGATTCTTTTTTCCGTTGGACCCTTCAATCAGTTGTATTCTTGAACTTTTGAACTTTCCAGGAATCGACTTCGCGAAAGAAGCCAGTTTTTTGACATTGGCCTCGGAATCTTCAAAATTCAAATTGTGAGTTTGCGAAATCATTTCGGCGAATGAAATCGAAAGAATAAACCAGACTAAAATTTTCATTAACACACGCTCCAGAAGATTAACGTTAAACCAATAAAAATACCTCGAACTAAATTTTTCAAATGACTAAGACTTGAATCAGGATCATCTAATTTCTTTTCGCCAGGCAATGTTCATTCAACTTTTCCCCGAAATTTAGCCAGCCCTTGCAGATCAAGATCCCTAATAATTTCGTTGATCTGTTTGTAGTGAAGACCAACGTGCGTTCCTAAAATCCAAAACCATTGGCGGGTTGAAAACTCTCCAAACCAGGGATGAGGATGGGTGAGAGACGAATCTTTCGAGCCCAGTTCAGAATAAAGCCGAGGGATAAATTCATCTGTCATTTCCCGAAAATCTTGCAGAACCTGCGCGGTGCCCGGTTTCCCGGTCGGCTTCACATC
>JAYUPS010000193.1:0-8999 GCA_043759945.1 Bdellovibrio sp. | reverse complement strand
CGGCTTTTAAGGTCGAGGATCGCAACAGGTACCAAAACCACATTCGAGAGTTGATGAACGCCGCCGAAAAAGTGCAGCAGAAGCACTTGAAGCGCGTGACCTCAAACCAGCGAAAGGAAAAGAAAACTTCGATGTTGTTAGAGCAGGCCCTTTCGGGGAGCCCGGCTTGGGCCGAAGCGGACCCTAAGAAAGATGCGAAGTCTTGTCTGACGATGGGCTGGGTGGGAAATTACCGATCCGGAGTTTGTGAGCCCCCAAAAGCGGCCAAATGGTTTGGTTGCTATGTCTGTAATCCCGCAATTTACGGAAGTACTTTTTGTAGCAAAACCAGCGCGGAGCTGGGGAACGAGGGATCAAGCAACGGAGCCTGCAATGCCAAAATGAAAGAGGTTGGTTCAAAGCCTCCCGAAGGTAAAATTGCGACCGTCGAAGACATCAAAAAGTTTCAGACTGAGAACGAAGCTAAGCAATTTGAACTTACCAAACAAATGAACCTTCTTTTGCTGCTCTGCCAAGAAAACATGATCCAGGACAAAGAGTGTGCGGACCTGAGGGTCCGAGTGCAGGAACTTCGCCGGGAAAATTGCCGATTTATTGATGACAATCCGAAACTTGCAGAGAATTTGCGATGCTATTTCGATCCCGACGACAAGGTTCAAGTCGCGGAAATGAAAAAGAAAGCCGACGACGAAAAAGCAACCAGCGACGCTGCGGCCGCAAAAGCTAAACCCGAAGTTGTTTCCGGTGGTGCAGGGATTGACGGCGCGCCCTCGAGCGAAGCCGCGACCATCGCCAACAGTGACCAGCCGCCAACGCTTGCATCAAAGCCGCAGCGTGGGCCCGAGCGACGCGAATCTTCGGGACCTTGCGCGGGTTTACCGACCGATGCTTCAGAATTGGGTTGTCAGGAGTTTGAAATAAAAGAAAAAAAATGCAACGACGGCGGTCAATACCAAACTTACTACTACTGCAAATGTGAAAGTGGTCGGGGCATTATGGAAAACTCAACCCTTCCGGTTCGATGCGAAAGTGGCGGTTACGCGGAGCCGTCATCAGTGGGTTCGGGATCTTACCGACCGACATACAATCCCAGGCCTCGACCCGTCCCCGCCCAAAAGTCTTGGTGGCAGCAAGCGACATCAAGTCAATTTATGGGGCCACTGCTTGGAATTGTTGGGGTTGTCGGAATGACCTGGCTTGCAAACTATCAGATGAAGCAGCAACTTCAGCAACAATACAACATGTTGCAACCCCAGCCCTTGCAAATTGCGCCACCACCAACGCCGGGAGCAGCTATTCCCACGCTATCACCGGGCAATGTTCCTGTGATCCAGTCGAGGTAAAACTGTCCGGGCGACCTGGCCTTTTGAATTTGTGATTTTTTTTTCCGGCCAATCCGAGTTAAAATACTCGGATGGATATTGAAAGAGTTCAAGACCAAAATAAAGAGCGTTTTCCAATTCAGGGACGGACCAGTTCTCGGGGTTCCCCAGATTTAAATACCAGTCAAAAAATTAGCTTTCATCGCGGTTCCAGCTCGACAAAACGGCGTTGGAGATTAATGGCTTGGTCGCTTGCTGCAGGCACGATCGATCTTTTGATGATGTTTGCACTGACCTGCTTTGGACTGGGCGTAACCGTGTTTGCCATGGGTTGGAAGGTCAATCTTGCACAAATTTCGCAAGATCCCGCGCTGCAATGGGCTTTGATTTTAATGTTGATCGGTTTGTACGCAAGTTATCTGCTTGTCTTGAGAGTTTTTCTGGGTTGCACCCTGGGAGAGTGGGCTTGCGGGCTGCGACTCGGGGAGCCTCGGCATCGCTTGAGCCCGGGCTATGCGCTCAAAGTCCATTTGCGTTTATTTGCGACGGTTTTTACCGGGGTGATCACACTCCCGATACTGTCCTTAGTTTTTGGCGTCGATATCGCCGGAAAGCTTTCTGGCTTGCCGCTCGTCTCTTTCACCAGTAAATAAGAGCTAAATAACAGCTCATTTGTTGTGGCAGAACGGGAGATCGCATGGGGCACGCGCTATTCATAGTCTTTTTGGGTTTTGGTTGGGCTCAGGATCCCGGATTTTTAACCGACCGCAAACAGATTAGTTTTGTGGGTGCACGATCCGGCGAGGCTTATTTCAGTCCCAACGGTCAGGAAATCATTTTTCAGTCCGAGCGCCAAGAGGGAAATCCCTTTTACCAAATTTACCGCATGAATTTAAAATCCGGAAAGTCCGAACTGGTTTCCACCGGTAAAGGGAAAACCACGTGCGCTTGGTTTCATCCTTCGATGAAAAAAGCTTTGTTTTCAAGTACGCACCTGGACCCGAACTTAAAATCTAAAGCCGAAAAGGAAATTGAAAACAGGAAATCTTCGGTCAAACAGAAATACGCGTGGAGTTACGACGACCATTTCGATTTATTTGAAGTGGATTTGAAGACAAAAAAGCTAAAAGCTTTGACCAAAGAAAAGGGCTACGACGCCGAGGGCTCTTACAGTCCCGACGGCAACTGGATCGCGTTTGCTTCCAATCGCCCGGGTTATGAATCCAAGCTAACTCCCGAAGATCAAAAGATTTTTGAACAGGATGCTTCTTACATGATGGAAATTTACATCATGAAGTCCGACGGGACTAAAATTCGGCGATTGACCGAGTTCAAGGGCTACGACGGGGGGCCCTTTTTTAGCGCGGACGGAAAGAAAATTACTTGGCGTCGATTTGCACCCAACGGTCAATCCGCCGAAATCATGACTATGAACGTGGACGGTTCCGAGCAAAAGCAACTGACGAAGCTGGGCGCGATGTCCTGGGCGCCCTATTTTCATCCCTCGGGCGATTACTTGATTTTTACGACAAATATTTTGGGGTTTTCAAACTTTGAATTGTACATGGTTGATAGTCTTGGAAAAAATCCGCCGGTTCGGGTGACGGCGCTTGAAAACTTTGACGGTCTTCCGGTTTTTACCCCGGATGGAAAAAAAGTCGCGTGGACCCATCACAACGAAAAAGGGGAGTCGCAGATTTACCTTGGGGATTGGGACGATGCTAAGGCTCGACAAAGCCTTGGTCTGCCAGCCCCGACCACGGACCCGCTCTTGATGAGTGGGGGATTTGCAATCGATGACTCCAAAAGAATCATTCAGTATCTGGCTTCGGAAAAATTCAAAGGTCGTGCTTCGGGATCTGAAGAAGAAAAAATTTACTCCGCAGAACTAGCGAGACTAATGAAGACGCTGGGACTTGAAGCGCTAAGTAATCAGGGATTTGAGCAAAAGTTTGAATTTGCTTCGGGTGTGCAGCTGGGAGCAATGCAATCCTTAGTGATTTCGGTGAATGGAAAAAAAACCGAGCTTAAAGTCGGGACCGACTACACGCCGCTGTCGTTTTCCAATTCCGGAAAATTTCCCGAAGCCCCGGTGGTTTTTGCCGGCTACGGAATCAAGGCTCCTGCCGGCGAGAACCAACCCAATTACGATTCCTACACGGAGCTCGAGGTTCAAGGAAAATGGGTGCTGGCCTTTCGTGAGATTCCAGAAAATATTCCGGCCGCTCGTCGCGCCCAATTAAATACGTTCGCGCGACTGCATCATAAGGCTTTAGTTGCCAAACAAGCCGGGGCTGTTGGTTTGTTATTAGTCAGTGGACCCAATTCGGCAGCAAAAAATAAAGTCATGAAACTGCGTTTCGATGGAGCTCAGTTTGCGGGGACGGCACTTCCGGTGCTCAGCATTTCGGACGAGGTCGCGGAATCAATATTAAAAACAAGCGGCAAGTCGTTGAAATCCATCCAAGATGACTTAGATCTGGGAGACGCCAAGACCTTTGAAATTAAATCCGTCCAAGCCGCAGCAACCGTTGAGCTGCGCGAGGAAAAATCCACCGGCATTAATGTCGTGGGTCAGATCAAAGTTCCGGGCGCCAAAGAAACTTTGATCTTAGGCGCCCATGGGGATCACCTGGGCCAAGGGGTCACCGGAAGTTCCCTGGCCGCAGGTAAAGAACAGGGCAATATTCACTTTGGGGCCGATGACAATGCCTCGGGGGTTGCGGCTTTGTTGCAAATCGCCGAGCACCTGAAAAAAAATCAGAAGTTTTTAAGACTAAAACGCAATATTGTGTTCGCGGTTTGGTCGGGCGAAGAAATTGGGCTTATTGGATCTACAAATTTTGTCAAAAATTTAGCGATCCATTTCCCCGGTCAAAAAATTGTGGGATATCTGAATATGGATATGGTCGGTCGCCTTAAAGACCAATTGATGGTCCAAGGTGTGGCCTCGGCCAAAGAATGGCCGCAGTTGTTCGAGCAGCTCGCTCTCCGTACGCCACTGCCGCTCAACCTGATGAACGACCCTTACGTGCCCTCGGATTCAATGGCGTTTTATCTGCAGTCGATTCCGACATTGCATTTTTTTACGGGAGCGCACGCCGAATACCACACGCCCAAAGACACGCCGGAATTGATTAATTACGAGGGTTTGCAAAAAGTAGCTCAGTTTGTTTCACAGATTGCGGTGGACCTTGCGGGCACCCAGAAACTGACCTACCAAAAAGTGGAGAGTTCTAAAAAAACGATGGAGGGACGTAGCTTCCGAGTTTTTATCGGAACGATTCCTGACTACACCCAAGAGGGCGTGAAAGGGGTCCGTATTTCGGGAACTTCGAAAAATTCACCCGCCGAAAAATCAGGTCTTAAACCCGGTGACGTGATCGTCGAGGTTGCTGGAACCAAGATCGAAAACTTATATGACTACGTTTACATGTTGCAGGCCCTAAAACCCAACGAGACCGTTCCACTGAAAATCAAACGGGGAGAGGCTTTGCAGCAGTTAACGGTTACCCCATCGCTCAAGGAATAACCTTTCTGATAAGTTATATTATGTCACGTTTACCGGCATTGGTAAGTATAGGTGCAACTGAGATTTCCAAAAACGCCCGGACTTTCCGCAGTTGTCAGGGTTCCTAATGGTGTGCAAGTCTTCCCTTGAGGCCCATTGTACGGTTGCCTTAGTGTTCCACAAGAGTTCCCGGCCCTGGAGACATATCTCCATTTGCCTGGGGTGGGAGCGCCTCCAGAACTACCACCCGAGCTACCGCTACCACCTGCGCTGCCGGAACCACCACCAGCAACCACGACCGTTGTTGCGGCCACCACGGGATCGCATCTTCCTGTTGAACTATTAAAAGTTTGACCGGTGACCGCGCAGATATCTTGAGCATTTGCTGTTTGAGTCAGATCAATCAACGAATCGCATTTTTTAGTGGAAGAATTATAAACCCCACCGAGCCCATTACAAAAATCAGCAGCCATACTTTGCTCAACAGGACTCAGGTCGGCGCATCCGATGATTTGATTGGATCCGTTGACCGTAAAAAATCCGGTGGTCATGGTTCGAGGCCTAAAATCAGTCAGTCCGCCCATACGCACCACAGAAGCATTGGGTTGAAATTCTCCAACGACTTGAGCTTTGTAAACAGATCGAGCACTGGTATCGATTCCAGCTAAAGTGCCATTGGCTAAATAAACTCTGGAAATTCGCAGGTCAAACCTGTTACTCGAAGAACCACTCATCAGATTCTCCCCATTTAAAGTTAAAGTGACTGGGTCGCCAGCGGTCGATCTTGCTAAATTGTAATCGAATGTTTGCGTGCCGTTGCCAAACAAACTTAAGCAGGTGCTGCCATTGGAAACTAAAGCCTGAACTTCTGTTACGAGCGATGCGACGTTTTGCCGGGCTTCGATTGTTTTCTGAGCAGCCATCATATTGGTAATTGCGGCGGTCAAGGACGCCGTTACCACTCCGAGTATTCCTAGGGAAACCAGGACTTCGACAAGACTCATGCCGACTTGATTTAAACGCTTTTCATTCACTAGAAACGCTCTTTTCATCCCGCTCACAGAAGACCTACTTCCATAGGAAATGGTATCAAGAAGTTCTCGGAAGTTACACGGTTAACGTCGGAAATCAGGCCATTTGACTTGATTTGAGGCAAGGCTCGGAATGTTTCAAATCGTGACAGAACTGCCGACGGCGGGGTAGTTCCAAGGGATGCAGAAAAAGACTTTAAAAGTATTCAGTGCCGTCTTATTTGGTGCAGTCATCTTAGCCGGTGTTCTGCATTCCAGACAAACCGACACTCCAGAATCTGCCAACAAAGACGAATACGTTTCCGGACCCCTAGAAAAGTACATCCTAAAGAATCAAGAGACATTTCAAAGTTGCTTTAAAACCCTGAAAGAAAAAAATCCAACCGCCGTGGGGGAAATTAAATTGGCTTGGGGAATCCAACAAGACGGAACCGCCGACAAGGTCGCCGTCGTACTTAATGAATCCCAAAATCTTGAACTCGAAAGCTGCCTGAGTCTTAAAATTATGTCCTTAAAATTTCCTGAGCCTCCCCGCGCGAATTATTTTGTCGAGCGAAGCTTCACCATTCCGCCCAAATAGTTGAATTAGCGTACTCCAGCCAGATTGGATCCCAAGCTGGTTTTTGAACCCGATCGTGCAGCCACTTGAGACGGCCCGTGGGCTACACATTTGTTAACCTGGTTGTAGTCTCCGTCGCCGATACTGACTGACGAATTTGGAATGCCCCTTTTACTGATACTCGCTAGGCTCTCATGATGGGCCTCTCGTTGACTGCCTTGTGCGAAGAGCAATATTTTACTGGGGTCAGTCCGCAAACTGACGAGATTGTTAACATCCTTGGCGGAAATCTCTTCAATAAAGGCGCCAATCGCCGAGGGGTGATTTAAAAACTTTTGACATTCTTTTTCGTGAGCATTTTTAACGAATACTTTTACTTTAATTTTGGGGTCTTCTTTATTTAGTTTTGCCACCAAATCCATGACCTTTTGATAGTTCTCGGTACCGATGCCATCGCAGTTATCGATGTCCACTGGGACACAGGATTGCTCTAGTTTTTTGCCTTCTTCTTTCCAATGCTTGATTTGAGTAGTAAGATACTTCACGGCCTTCGCGGAACCGTAGTCGTTGAATTTTCCTTCGCAATATTTGGATCCATCTGTATTGCTAAAACAAATTTTCTTGTCGGGGCCGAATTTACTGATTTCGTTGGTTTCAACCAACGGGTTTATGTAGCCCATGCCAAACTTTTTGGCCGAGGGATTTTTTTTGTTCATCATTGCCAGCTCGTCGAATTTGCCCATGTACTCGACCACAATGGAGCGTGCATTTTTACATTGAACGCCCTTACCTGATGTTGAGCCAATATTGTAGGCGATGGGTCCTGCAGGTATGTCACAGCCACTGGCGCCAGTGGTACTGCCAGTGTTACTTTGCTCGACGGGGCTCTCTGGCTTGGGAGTTAATGGTGCTGTAGGAACTTTATCTTCATTAGAAAATACTTGCTTAAGACTTTCATTATAATTAACTCCAAGTTTTTCTGCGGATTGGACGTTCCAGGTTGAGCACTGGCTAGCACCGTTCTCAAGGCGGCATCGAAAGAAGGGGATATTTAAATCAGAAACATTTTTTGCCCCGACGGAACCAACCATGATTTTGCGGTCTTGATTTGTGTAATAGCAGACTTGATTTCTTACCCCTTGGACTTCAAAAAATTTACCTGGAATGCACTTAAGCTGGCTTTTTGCCAAGGAGTCGGAAGGTGCAAAAAGGTTCATGCTTGAGAAAACTAGGGACCCAGTAATTTTCCAAAATTTCATCGAACACCTCATCTGTGGTCTAGTTTCTGCAATTGCCGGGCCTGGCAAGGCGTAGCAAAGCTATTGATTTTATGAGGTTTATTCGATCTGGATTTAGATTTAAACCTTGGTTTGCACACACCCGCTTGGTCAACTGCAAAACAGTTTTACACCTTCCTCACGGGCTGTTTCACGCTTTGGCCGACTACCAAGTCCAAAGTTTAAAACCCAGCTTCTTAGCGGCTTCCAAATCTTTCTTGTCGATTTCATAGACGTTGGCAGTTCCCGTGGGTGTTCCGCACTGTTGAATGTGCATCAGTCCGTCGGCTTTGTTGATGGCGGAAAAAACGGGGATCGTCTTTAAATCTTTTTGCATCACTTCGGCGGCAATGGGTTTCCCCATTCCGCATTGCAGACTGCCGTCGTATTTGTAAACTTTGACGCGATCTAATTCGCCGGTGAGTGGAGTTTCAATTGGTTTTTGATCTTTTTGTTCAGCCTTCATGCTGTTTTCTTTCTGACTGCGGCAGTTACCGGTGGAACAACCCACCAAAGTTCCGCCGGTCAACATCACGGATAAAAGAGCGCCAGAAATCAATTTCATAGTCCTAGTCACAAACTCTCCCTATTTTAAATAAGAAACAGCCGCCGCATTTTTCCACGCCACTTTGACAGCGTAAATGTTGGCTTCGCCGGAAACAAAGTAGATGCGATCTTTTTTCTCATCAACCAGTGGGGCCGACATGATACCCATTCCCGGAGAGTAATGACCCACTACTTTGCCGGTCCCGGAATCTAGAAAATGAAGATCGCCGCGGGATTCACCAAAAACCAGCAGACCCTTGTAAAGTTTTGCCGAGGTCGCAATCCCCTCTTTGACTGGGAACGCCCATTTTTTCTTACCCGTCGAGCGCTCCAAAGCCTGCATTTCATTGGCCGTGGAGGCAAAATAAATAGCATCGTCGATAATCAATGGGGCACCGAAAGCTCCCTTTTCGGCTTTCCAAACCAAATCTCCGGTAGCGCTGCGCAAACAATAGATCGAGTTATCAAAAGCCGAAACGTACAAAAACTCGCCGTCCACCAAAGGATCTGAATCCACGTCGCGGAATCTTTTGTTGCGGTTCAGCTGACGCTCCCACTTGAGCGCGCCGGTTTTTGAATTCAAAGCCACGACGGCCCCATCAGCAAATCCGATATAAGCTACACCAGATTTTACGGCAGGCTTGGATCCCCCGCGCACTGAAATAGCTTGGGTGTCCTGGCGCGCATAGAGCCAGACTTGCTTTCCGGTTTCAGTATTTAATGCGTACAAGGTGTTCGCACCGGATAAGAAAA
>JAYUPS010000192.1:0-29506 GCA_043759945.1 Bdellovibrio sp. | reverse complement strand
CCATTCACCTCAATTAGCGGAACCACAAGCATTGCTCAATTGGGCGCGGTGCCCTTCACTTCAGTCAGCGGCACAATTTCCGTGGCACAAGCCGGAGTGCTCAACGGCTCTCAGGTTTCCGTTGGAACTTTGAATACCTCGGTTGTCGGGTCACTGCCTTTCACGTCTTTGAACGGAACCATTAGTCTGGCTCAACGTGGACCGATCGATGGATCTTCAGTTACAAATATTGATGGCACATCGATTACTACGGGTACTATCAACTGGGCTCGCTTGGGATCACTGCCTTCAAATCAGCTCGCGGGAACTTTAAATACCTCCATAGTTGGAGTTCTTCCTTTCACATCAGTCAGTGGAACTACCAGCATTGCACAACTGGGCGCGGTGCCCTTCACTTCAGTTAATGGTACTGTTTCCGTAGCTCAAGTCGGAGTGCTTAACGGCTCTCAAGTTTCTGTCGGTACTTTGAATACGTCGGTTGTAGGTTCTTTGCCTTTCACTTCATTGAACGGAACTATCAGCACCGCTCAACGTGGGCCAATTGATGGATCTTCGATCACAAATATTGATGGTGCTTCGATTACTACCGGTACCATCAACTGGGCAAGACTCGGATCTTTGCCTTCGAATCAATTGGCCGGAACTATAGCTTTCGCTCAACTCGGTTCGTTTGAAGCTTCACTTGTGACTAGCGGAACTTTAAATACTTCGGTGGTTGGTTCGTTGCCCTTCACGTCTTTGAACGGCACTATCAGCATAGCTCAACGTGGACCAATCGACGGATCTTCGATCACCAATATCGACGGTGCCTCAATTACTTCGGGCACCATAAACTGGGCACGCTTGGGATCACTGCCGTCGAATCAGCTTGCAGGAACTTTAAATACCTCCATTGTCGGCGTTCTCCCATTCACATCAATTAGTGGAACCACAAGTATTGCCCAATTGGGTGCGGTGCCATTCACTTCAGTCAACGGTACGATCTCTGTAGCTCAAGTCGGAGTGCTTAACGGCTCTCAAGTTTCTGCTGGAACTTTAAATACAACGGTTGTGGGATCTTTGCCATTCACATCTTTGAACGGAACTATCAGCACCGCCCAACGCGGACCGATTGATGGATCTTCAATCACAAATATTGAAGGTGCTTCGATTACTACCGGAACCATCAATTGGGCACGTTTGGGTTCATTGCCGTCTTCGCAGCTATCGGGAACTATAGACACTTCCGTTCTTGGAATTCTTCCGTTCACTTCAGTCAACGGTACAATTTCAGTCGCTCAGGTTGGCGTCTTAAACGGTTCTCAAGTTAGTGCCGGGACTTTGAATACGGTTGTTATCGGGTCCTTGCCATTTACTTCACTTGTCGGGACGATTAGCCTGGCGCAACGTGGTGCCGGCGGCTCGGTCACTTATCCTTTGCTATCCACGACGCTGGGTTCGATGGGAACTCCGGTATTTTCATTCAGTGCGGATTCAGACACCGGTATTTTCAGCCCGGGAACAGGAACTTTGGCTTTTAGCACCAACGGCACCAATCGTATCAACATCGATTCATCGGGCAACGTTGGTGTGGGAACAACAGCACCTGGTTCGGTTCTGCACGTAAATGCTTCAAACACTCAAATGATTTTGCAAAGCACCAATGCTGGCCAACCTACGACTATCCGTATGGCGGGAGACGATTCGGGAAGCACTTACAGATCGGGAAATTTTGGTTTTAATCCCGTGGCTGGAACCAATCAAAGTACTTTCACTTTTGACAACGGGTCCGTGGACTTGATGACAATCAAAATGAACGGCAGCGTTGGTGTTGGAACAACTGCTCCCGTAGCTTTGTTCGATGTCGCAGGATCTTCACGCTCGACTTCTTCGATTCTTGCGGGTGCGGGAACCTTAACTTTACTGCCGCCACTTTCAGGAACTACATCATTGCGATTCCCTTCCAATGCGGGAAGTGTTGGACAAGTTCTTTCGACAAATGGCACGGGTCAGTTGGCTTGGTCTACGGTTTCCGCGAACGGTGGTAATTTCTTGGCCGCCGATGGTGCAGCGGGGGCCCCAGGATTTGCTTTTAGCTCGAACACAGATATGGGATTTTATCGCATTGGCGCCAATACTTTAGGTATTTCTACGGCGGGTACAAACCGCATTGCGATTAATAATCTTGGTAATGTCGGTATCGGGACATCGTCGCCATCAAGGGTGCTTGATGTGAATGGGGATATTTTTGCTACAACAAGTATCAGTGCTGGGGCATTTATAAATGCTTACGAGTACCGCCTTAGTGGAACTTCAAAAATAGAATCACCAGCTGGAACTGATATTCGATTAAGTCCAAACGGAAGTACTGCCGTGATTGTCACCCCCGCAGGCAGCGTCGGTATCGGAACTACATCACCGAGCGGTAGACTTCACGTTGTCAATTCCTCCAATGTGGTAGCACGCTTTGAAAGAACGGGTGCCGGCAACAGCGATACTCAACTCGTTGCTCCCGTCGGGAACCAGGCTTCAATTGCATTTCAATCCACTGCTGGTTCAGATCTCTTCGCACTTGGCAAACAGACAGACGATACATTTTTCTTTTATGATCAGGCTCGAACTCGCGATGTAATGCGCATCGATTCTTCTGGACAAATGCTTCTTATGCCGGTCGCGGGCAACGTCGGTATTGGGACGACTGCACCGACCGTCGGTTCTCGTCTAGACATCACCGGCACCGGCACAACGGCAAGCTCCATCATAATTCCTCGGGATACCACCACCAATCGTCCGCTCACGGGCGTTCCCGGAATGCTCCGCTACAACACCACCACGAATAAATTTGAAGGCTATGAAAACGGTGCATGGCAAAGACTTTCATCCGCCGGGGTTTCGACGGACGCCGATGCGCTAACAGCGCTCACCGTTGATTTCACAAATACCAATTTCATTAGAGCAACGGCAACGGTCGCTGGTTGCGGAACGCTCAACGTTCAAAACACCGTCGCCGGCCAGTCCTATACGCTAACGATTACGAATGCCTCCTCTCCATGCACCACAATTCAAATGGACGGAGTGACCACCAACGTAAAACTTCCGGCTGGCTACACATCCGGCGTAGCCACCACTGGCGTCGTCTATACTTTCGTTAATGACGGTGCTAACCTTTGGGTTACCTCAGTTAATTTCTAAGGTAAGGACGGTCGATTGATAGCACTCACATTTATTATAAATACTTTTTTTTTCCAAATGGCCTTGGCACAAATGGCGCCGTTTGGCGGAATTCAAACTCCAAAAAAATTGGTTTTTACATCGGGCACGTCTTGGGTTGTTCCCTACAACTGGAATAATGCCAACAACTCGGTCGAGTGCATCGGCGGGGGCGGCGGGGGAAAAACCAATGGCACTGGCGACGGAGCTGGCGGCGGCGGAGGGGGCGGATATTCGCGCCAAAATAATGTGACCTTGACTCCGCAAAGCACGGTTGGCTATGCCCTTGGTTTGGGCGGTGGCTCTACCGTTGCTGGTGGAGACAGTTACTTTTGCAATGCGACCACGAACTGCGGAAGTATTGCCGGCACGGCCGTATTAGCTGGAGCCAAAGGCGGAGATTCAGGAACTGGAACTACCGGAGGCGCCGGGGGAGCAGCCGCATCCGGTATTGGAACAACAAGACTGACCGGCGGAACCGGAGGCGCGGGCACCACGAGTGATGGCGGCGGAGGCGGTGGCGGTTCGGCTGGATTTAATGGGGCCGGTGCTAACGGAGGTGCTACCACGGGCGAAGCTGGTGGCGGTGGGGGCGGCCATGGCGGTGGTGCGACCCCAGACACGGTCGCCCTAACGGCGGCGGGAACTGGCGGCGTTAATTATTTGGGGACTGGCAGCGGAGCAGTAAACACCGTGGGCGTATCAGGTGGCGGCGGGGGCGGAAGCCCCAGAAACTCGGTCACAAGCAATGCAGGTGGCGGTCCAACAACCACTTGGCAGGATCACAGTTATGGTGGCGGCGGCGGGGGTGGTGGCGGTCGCGATTCCACTGCGGGACGTAATGGTGGACGATTTGGTGGTGGTGCTGGGGGCTCGGGTCGTATGGCAACTCCAACCGGTGGCACCGGGGGTGTTGGCACTTGTATCGTGACATTTCAGCCATAAAAAAAGGCCCAGGTTATTCCCCCGGGCCCTCTCAAACTTTACATTAACTTATCGAATGAGTCGACCGCGAATCGGTGACCTGCTCATTACCTCTTCAACTGAATGACTTGCTCAAGCAACTCATCGGTTGTCGTGATCGTCTTCGCGTTGGCTTGGAAATTACGCTGACCTTGGATCAGCTGAACAAATTCCGCCGCCAAATCCACCGTCGAACGCTCCAAAGATTTCGCAAAGATTTTTCCTCGACCCGAGCGCAAGGGCGCTCCCATCGCAGGATTTCCCGAATCGCGAGACTCTTTCAATCGGTTGTTACCGGTTTTGTACAGGCTCTCGGGGCTTTCGAATTTCGCCAAAGCGATCTGTGCCAAATCCCGAGCTTCCCCGTTCGAGTAAACTGCGGTCAACACGCCCTCGTCATTGAATGACAAGCTGTTGATGGTTCCTGCCGCCGCCCCGTTTTGGTTCCAAGTGATCAAATCGGATTCTTTACCGTACTGCTTGGATCCATCCAGGCCCTTGCCGCCCTCTTGAATCGCATCCCCAAAGTTCCATTTGATCTGTTGGTTTTGCGTCGCTCCGCCTTTGAAATTCAGGTTCGCGTTGGTGATTTCCTGAGAATCCAATTTACCGTCCTGGGTAAAGATCAGTTTTCCCGCCACCACTTCTTCGAGACCCTCTTCGTTGCCCGAGGTAACCGACTTACCGTCAACCATACCTTTCCATTCCCAGGTACGATCCGCTGTTTTATTAAAGAACGCCGTCACCAAGTGTTTGTTTCCTTGGGAATCATAGATCTCAAGACCCGTCGAGAAATGCGAAGTCGCGTAAGGATCTTTTGGATTAAATTTCCGCGTGGGCTCCATGCGGGAATCCAAATTCAAATCCATTTTCACTTCTTGCGTCGCTTTTGCGGGAATCAACGCCCGAGGGAACTTAATATCATCCAGCTTATTTAGGATTTGCCCTTTTTCGTCGGCTTGGAACCCCTGGACGCGCTGATTGTCGTTCGTGATCAAATAGCCCACTTTATCGAATTTAAACGAACCATCGCGAGTGAAAGAATCCCCATCGGACCCTTTGACTTTAAAGTAGCCTTCGCCCGAAATCGCCAAGTCGGTCGCTTTTTCCGTCGCGTCCACGTTCCCTTGGTTGATGATCGGATTAACGGCTCCGATTTTTACCCCGCGACCAATCTGATTACCACCCAAGATACCTTTTAGGTTCTTGGCGATAATGTCTTGGAACTCGGCGCGCGAGGCTTTAAAGCCCACGGTGCCGGCATTTGCGATGTTGTCTGCGGTAACGCCCAAAGCTTGTCCGTGCGCGGCCAAGCCAGACACTCCTGTATAGAGTGACGATAAGATACTCATAGAACCTCCATGTTCTAGTCTATAAAAAAGACATTCGGTCTTTTTTATGGAGGGCCCCCTCAAAGAGGACCAGCCCTGTGTTTGTTAAACTTCTACTTCCAAAACTTTACATTACGATCGTGCTGTCGATGTTCGTGAACACATTTTCTTTCAATGCATTCTTGTCCATGACGGTCACAACCGTTTTATTTTTTACGCTCACAATTAAAGCCGAATCATTCATCAGCACGAGGGAATCCTTCGATCCCTTGGCCGCGGCTTTCTCGACTGCTGAATTCAAACGAGCCATATCTTCGGGATTGAATTTAATTCCCCGAGCCATCATGCGCTCAACCGCGTGATTGGAAAACTTAACGCCTTCTGCAGAATTTGCTGCAGACGGTATTTTAATCGTGGGAGCACCAACATTCGAAAGCGTGTCTTTAAACGTAGCACCGCCGCCAATATCCTTCGGGAGTTTGCTGTCACGCAATCCCGTCGTCTCTGGCGCAATCTGGTTTAAACCTACACGCTTGTTTTCAATCATTTCGTTACAGCCTCGATCACTTGGTTTCCTTCTCGATCTGGTTCAGAAGTTCTCTTTGCATCGCCACACCCGGCAAAGGTTTACCAGTGTAACCCTCTTGTGCTCCTACCTGATCAGTTTGACTCACGACGTTCCCATTTTGCAACTCGGCGTCAGTCCTATTTTTTAAATTCTGGCCTTGTCGCACGGGGCTTTGGACAGAGGGATCTACGATTTTCTTCACGTCTTTGAGCTTCACCGTCTGATTTCCGACAAGCAACACGGGTCCGTCTGGCGTATAATTGACACCCGTGATGACTCCGTCGAAATCTGTTTTAACATTCAGCTTTTTGCCGATGGCCGTTTTCGCTTCGATCGAGAAAGTGTATTCCCCAACATTGGCATTCAGATCACGCTCATCTTTTCCGTTCCAGGTGAAAGAGTTTTCACCCTTACGTTGATCGTTGATTTGAAATTTACGAACGACTTCACCGAGCTCGTTCTTCACTTGCAGATTCAATTCTTTGGCATCTTCCGGCAGCACGAAAATAAATTCGTGATTTGTGTCGCCTTTGACTCGGGTTACTTTGGCAGAATCACCCGAAACCGCTTTGCCGATAAAATTCAGTGCTTGATAGGTTTCCGCAGGCTTTTGCCCTTTTTTGATCTCATCCAATGTCGTATTCATGTTTTGCATCTGTTCCAAGGAAGAGAACTGCGCCAATTGCGCGGCCATCTCGTGGGACTTCAACGGATTCGTAGGATCTTGATTCTTCATTTGCGCGAGCATGAGCTTCATGAACGCATCTTTGCCCATTTTGTCGCTTCCGACCGTACGAACTTTTTTCGAGTCTTCGATGTAATTGGGGTCCACTGCTTTATTTAAAATATCTCCGACGCTGTCGCCCCCGAGCATTTTTAAATCTCGCTCGGTTAGATTGCGGTCGCCAGTGTCTTTGGATTGCACGGCCGTTTCCGGGCGAGCATCAACGAAGTTTTTTGTACCGATGGGCGTTCCAACCATTGTCATGTCGCACTCCTGCCTTTAAAGACTGAATCGGTAAACATCAGTCCCGGCCGCCAATAATTTTGACAGACCGGGACTCTAGAAATCAGATTACGCTACTAAATTCATTCTTTGACCTCGACCAGGACTTAAAGAATTTCGATTCACGCTCCCCGCGGTGGGGGCGGCGCCAATCGGATCCGGAGCCTGTCGTTTGGTCTGATACGATTTAATTCCGGGCATCTCGATAAATTGATCGCGACGTCCTGACATTTCTTCTCGGAATTGACCCATGAACTGCTTCCCCTGATTTAGGTCAGGCTTAGTGTCCATTTGTTTTTGGTTCTGAGAATCCGAGAAAGCCTGATTGCCGACATCCACTTTGACCTGATCGATCGAAAGTTTATGCCCTGCAAGACTGGCCCGAAGATCCCCGAGGGAACTTTCGATCAGTTTTTTAGCTTCTTTAGATTCCGTCGCCATTTCGAGATTTACTTTGCCATCCATGACCACGACTTTCATGCGAACCTCGCCCAATCCCTCGGGCGTTAGTTTCACGATTGCCTCGCCACCGCCTTTGAACGTGATAATTTGCGCTTGGTCCGCAAGCTTATCAATATTCGCTTGGTAGTGTTGTCCGTCCTTGGCCACCAAAGCATTTAGGGACTGGGGAGCCTCGGACTTCTGCGAAGCTGTCGAGGTTCCTAATCCCATTTGCGGAAAGAAATCGTCCGCCGTTGCTTTGTCAGCTTTGGCAGAACCGAGATCCATCCTTTCACCTGGTGACGAAGAAGACTTCGAGAACAGATCCATCGAGCTGGCAGAATCACCCGCAGCAGACTTCGCATCGACTTGCATCGCTGCAGAATCTGTAGGGACGATCTGTTGATTCGACGGATCTTTCATCTGAGCTTTTAAAGCTCCCATGGCAAAGAAATCATCCGGTGTGGTCTTTTGGGTCTTCGGCATTTCCCTTGGCACGGCAGGCCCTTTTTCCGCAAGAGCTTCCATTTCAAGCTCCGTTAAAAAAGGTTGCTTTGCTTTTGGTACGGGCTCCAATGTTTCCATTCCCGGCGGCAACTCCAAAGCACCCATTTTCCCATCCGTGGGCTTAAGCATCGGCGATTCTTTGGCCTCAGCCGGCCGCACGGTGCGGAAAAATTTGTTGTTCATGGCATCCAAAGACTGGCTCAGTTTCTCCTTTTGAATTGCAGGAGCGAGTTTGTCTTTGCCGACAATAGGTTGAATAAACATCTGATCCGGTTGGATGTCTGATGTCTTCGATTGCTGCAGAAAAGCCATGTACAAAGCTAAAGCTTTGTCCTGCTCTCCGGGCGGCAAATCTAAATTTTCTATCACCTGTTTGGCAGTATCTTCGGGTGGCTTGACATAGTCCGAAGGTTTCAACAGAGCCATCGCCTCCACAATCTCTGTGGGCGGGATGCCTAGTTCACTCTCCATGGAGTCCATAAACTCGAGCATCGCTCTTTCCTTCTTCGTCGCCGTTCCCTTATCTGCTTTGGCAGGATCTATATTCTGATCGAGCGGAGCATCCTTCTTCGCACTTTTGTTTTCCTCGGCGGCTTCGGATCCTGTGGGCTTTTCGGCCTTTTCGGATTTTTCAGCCTTTTCAGATCGCTCCGTGGCTTTATTTTCCACGGGCTTCCGGGGCGTGACCTTGGACTCTTGTTGCTGAACCATATCAGCGAACGTCGAATCTGGCTTTTCCGGAGCGCGTCCTGCAGACGCTTTCTTCGTAGAGGCCTTCGGGTCCAATTGCGCTTTCAGGTTGCTCGGTCCGTTCAGTGATCCGAGCTGATTCAAATCTTCCCTCCTTGTCTGGTTACCGTTTTCTATATCCTGCGTACTTTTCCGAAAAAACTTGAGCCTTTTCGGATTTCATTAAATTCATTACCTCGGCCGCATTTTTCTTTTTCATGCGTCCCACGATTTCGACGGCCAAATCTTCATCCATCGACTCCAAGACCTTCGCCGCCTGCGAGGGCTTCATATTCGAATACATTTGCACCAAGGTATCGACTTTTTCCGAGTCCTTCACCGCACGTTCTTGCAACACGGTCGAAATACCTGTGCGAGTCTCCTCGAGCGCCTTGAGCTTTTTTTCGATTTCGTCACGTTGCTTCTGCAGTTCAGCCTCCAACCGATTCAGTTCTTCTTCCCGCAGATCCAAGGCCTTTTTACGGTCGGTCAGCTTCAGAAAATGATCGATCTCGTTTGAAGCTTTATCTGCGACTTCAGACTTGGCTTCGGGCTTGGCATCAGTCTTAGCGTCAGAAGCGGCGGCGTCGGTCGCTGGCTTTGCTGCTGTTTCATTCGGTTTACCGGGTGGTGTTTGGGCCTGCGCTAAGCCCAAAAAATTCACTTCTATTTTTGAAATCAATTGATCGATTTCGGAGTGGTACATCATTCCGCCGCCCGCAATCCCTGCGCCGATCACGCACGCCAACAAGGCGCTGAAAGGAAATTTCTTTTTGGCCCGCATTTTACGTTGGCGCGATTGACTACTCTGAATACGCGTCCGAATTTGATCGGCCGCAGACGGCATCTTTGCCTGCGGCGCCGGGTTTCCGTGCAAACCCTTCTGCGCTTTTAGTTTTCTAAAATGTTCACCGTATCCGTTGTTCACTTTTTTTTCTCCGCATCGATCTTGGGACGAAAACGCATCAAATTAATATCATCCTGGCTGCGCATTTCTTTTTTCCGAACTTCTTCAATAAAATCGCGAAATTTGCGCTGCTCCAGCTCTTTAATTATTTTAGTTTCAATTGCCTTCTGCCGCAAAATTTCTCTCAAAGACTCGACTTGTTTTTCAACTTCCTGGATCTTTTTCTTTTGTCGCTCTATCCGTAGGGCTTGTCCCACCAGGAACTCATGGACTTGGGTCAGTGCAGGTACAGAAGTCTTGTCCAGTCTGGATTTCACAGCATTTTGCGACTCGAGCTGCATTAGCTCAAGGCGGTAAATTTCCTGATTCAAATCCGCCATCGCCAGCTGAAAATTGCGTTGGGCGGCGTGCTCGATTTGCTCGCGGTGTTTTTTAACTCTATCTAATGAAAATTTAAACTTTTTTGCCACGAAAGACCCTCTATGAATTCACGACCATTTGCAGATCTTTGAGCCCTTGCGCGAAATCAGTTTTTTCTTCCACCCGTTGCTTAAGATAGGCATTGATGAATTCAATTTGTTTCACGGCCCGGTCAATTTTTGGATTCGACCCCGGCTTGTAGGCACCAATGTTAATTAAGTCCTCGGCATCTTTATAGACGGCCAAACTTTCACGAAAACGTTGGGCCATTTTTAAGTGATCCGTTGAAATCACGGAGCTCATCACGCGGCTGGCACTCGCCAAAATATCGATTGCCGGGTAGTGCGCGGCGTGGGCCATTTTACGGGAAAGCACAATGTGGCCATCGACAATCGAACGGACCGAGTCCGCGATGGGATCATCCATGTCGTCGCCTTCGACCAAAACCGTGTACAGTCCCGTGATGCTTCCTTGTCCTTCGAACGAACCGGGTCGTTCCAGAAGCTTCGGCAATGTTGAAAAAACGCTCGGCGTGTAGCCCTTGCTGGCGGGCGGTTCGCCGGCCGACAAGCCAATTTCCCGCTGAGCCATGGCAAATCGTGTGACCGAGTCCATCATCAAGAGCACATTCTTATTTTGAGCGGCAAAGTATTCAGAAATTGCCGTTGCAATAAAGGCTCCGCGCATACGGAGCAAAGGACTTTGATCCGAGGTCACACAAATGATAACGGACCTGGCCAAACCTTCGGGGCCCAAATCGTTTTCGATAAACTCCCGAACCTCTCGCCCTCGTTCACCAATTAAACCAATGACGTTCACGTCGGCCTTGGTATTTCGGGCCATCATGCCAAGCAACACAGACTTGCCCACGCCCGATCCAGCCATTATTCCCACGCGCTGTCCCTGCCCGATGGAGAGCAAGCCATTGATAGCTCGAATTCCCAGATCCAGTGGCTGACGAATGGGACGTCGGTCCAAGGGATTTCGTGGCTCACGATAGAGCGGAACGTCGCCCGTCAGTTCCAGTTCCCCCAGCCCATCAATCACTTGTCCCAATCCGTCGATGACGCGACCTAAAAGCTGTGGACCCACACGGACCGAGGCCACCTGTTTAGCCAGCACAATTTTTGATCCCAGTCCCACGCCCCGCATTTCACTTAAGGGCATCATCAAAACCGAGCGATCGCGAAAGCCGATGACTTCGGCAAAAAAGAATTTCTCGGAGCTTTGGCTGGGAAATATTTTACAGACCGCGCCGACACTGGCACCGGGTAAGAATCCCTTCACGATCAAGCCGGTCACTTCGGTGACCTTTCCACTTTCCGTAGAAAAGTGAGCTTCCGACAAAAGATTTTGGTATTTCTTAAAATTAAGTAGATTTTGCATTTTTTAGGACACGGATCTCAGCTGTTTCTTGACCTTCACTAAACCATCTTTGAGGGTGTCCCAAAGACGAGAAACTCTTTCCTGAAATCGCGAGTCAATCTCCCCGTAGTTTGTCACCACAACGCAGCCACCAAGACCCACGCCCGGATCGGCTTCAAATTTCGTTCGTTTCAAGAATTCAAATTCTCTTTTTGTTTCTTTGCGCAAAGTTTCCATAAATTCCAAATGTTCGGGCGCCACTTTGATCAGAATCTCTTCTTCGCTTTGCGCGAGCTCCACGGCTTGTTTGATAATTTGTACCGTTGAATTGGGGTCAATCGAAATTTCCGAGGCTGCCAGATGCGAGGCCATTTGAAAGGCCAATTGCACCAGGTGTGTTTCGTTTTGAGCAATGAGTTCGGGCTTTAAATTCTCGATGCTGGCCACCAGCGCCGTCATCGCAGCCAGGTTCTCTTCAATCTTTGCAGATAAACGCGTGTAAGCTTCTTCTTTGCCCTCTTGACGACCTAAATCAAAGGCTTCCCTATAAGCTGTTTCTTGCACGCTTTCCAGTTTAGACAGGACCCGGCGTTCCACTTCGGTCTCGAGATTTTGCAGCTCCAACTGCTTAACGCCAGTTTTGTTCTTAACAACCTCTGACATTTGGAAACTCTTCGACTTCTTCTCCTCGACCATGGCATCCAAAGCCTCTTTAGAAATGCCCAAATCAAATCGGGGCATCTCGTAAGAAAGAACTCGGTGTTCTGAACTTTTCGCCGAAATGGGTTTAGACAAGTGCGTCCTCCGAACCACCACGTGCGATCAGAATCTTGCCTTCGGCTTCCAGACGCCGAGCCACGTTGACGATCTCTTGCTGTGCTCCCTCGACATCCGACAGACGCGCAGGTCCCATGTTTCCTAAATCCTCACGCAACATATCGGCGGCCCGCTGCGAAATATTTTTGAAGATTTTGTTTTTGATTTCTTCGTTTGCGGTTTTGAGCGCCAGCAGCAACTTGTCGTTCGTAACTTCTTTGAGCAGGGTTTGAATACCACGATCGTCGATTTTGACGATGTCGTCGAAAACGAACATGAGTTTTCGAATCTCCTCGGCGAGCAGCGGATCTTTTTCCTCGAGCCGCGACATAATCGAAGTCTCGGTGTTCTTGTCCATAACGTTGAGCATCTCGGCCACGGGTTGAACTCCGCCCAAAGCGGTCTGTTCGACCGAACTCATGGAAGCGAGTTCTTTCTTTAGAACTTGATCAATGTCCGAGATCAGCTCGGGCGCCACGTGATCGAGATTTGCCATCCGCAAGACCACTTCGGCTTGAAGCGCTTCCGGCAAACGTTTTAAGACCTCGCCCTTTTTCTCAGGCTCCAGATGCGCCAGAATCACAGATACCGTTTGTGGATGTTCGCTCACTAGGAACGTCGAGAGAGATTTTGCATCCACCATTTCAAGAGACTCCAAAGTGCGGCTTCCCCCGGAAATGACGTTCAGTCCCCCCAGGATATTCCGTGCTCGCTCTTCTCCCAAAGCGTTGATGATGGCATCTTTAGATCCAGGCCGTTCCGAGAAAATATAATCTTCAGTTTCATTGATGAGCTCGTAGAACTCTTCGAGCACTTTCTTGGTCACGTTGACAGGAACCACCCGGTATTTTGGCATCACGTTCAGAAGTTTACGAATATCACCGTCATCCAAACCCTTAAGCAAAGTTTGCAGTGCTTCGGCGCCCAGGTAATTAATCAGTATCGAGGCTTTTTCAAACCCGCGAAGATTCTCATAAGTTAAACTTTCCAATTTGAGAAGCTTCATTACTTAGGTGTCCTTTCTGACAAGCCACATTCCAAATGCGTTAGCAACCTTTTCATCATCGCGTTCCATGATCGCCAAGATGCGATCTTTCAGAAGCTCGCTCTCCGCTTTATCGGGATCAATGGACTCTTCCAGGATTGGTAAAGCCGAAGACATACCCGGAAGGGTGCTGTCGACACTCTGCAATTCTTCCAGTTCCTCGATGGTTCTTGGTAGCATCTCGTCGACCGAATCTTGAAAGCTGTCGGTGATCCACTGCATGAATGGCTTCACGACGATAAAGAAAAAGATCGCTAAGCTGAAGCCGAGCAAAGCCCATTTTAGGAGAGCATGCAAAAGTTTGCGACGCTCCAGCGAGGTCAACAAACGATCGCTTTCCGAGAAATCTTCGGCGATAAATTGGATGTTTTCGATTTTCACGCTGTCGCCGCGGGCCACATTGAAGCCAATGGCGCTTTTTACCAGAGTCTCGTATTTTGTGAGCTCTTCTGTGGCGCGCGGGGTCCACTTGCTTTCTTCGGTACCGTCGTCGGCTTTAATTTTAACTTGGAAACCGTCCACCAAAACGGCAACGCTAATACGCTCCAAATTTCCGGCCATTTCCCGAATGTTGCGAACTGTTTTCGGAACGTCGAAATTGATCGACTTCAATTCTTTGCGAACATCTTGTTTGAAACCAATTTGGCCAGCGTCTTCGGCGCCCGGCACGTTGGCCCGCGATCCGGGAACCCCCGACGGATTGGTTCTGGAGCCGTCCAAAGATTCCTCTTCGGTTTGCTGAGACCGGATGGCGGTTTTTTCGGGATCCACAGTCTCTTCCACCGAGGAAATTATTTTATTCCCCAAAGTGGCGTCGACACGCGCGATGACTTTAGCTTGTCCCACAACTTTAGAGAGCATAGCTTCGATTCGATCTTCCAAGTTGGCTTCAATTTGCTTTTTCAGATCCATGATTTCAGATGATCCGGCCGAGGCCGAATCACCGGCTCGCGTTAGCATCTTGCCGCGATCATCGACCACCGTCACGTTCTCGGCCTGCATGCCTTCGACGGCATTGGCTACCAAGTACTGAATGCCCCGAACCTGATCTGCGGCTAACGTCTTTCCAGAATAAAGCTCAACCACTACCGAGGCTGAAGTTTTACCGCCTTCTTCTAAGAATGTTTTCTGTTTTGGAAGGGCTAAAATAATTTTGGACTGTTTCACGGCTGTCAGCGTGTTGATCGCGCGCGTAAGTTCACCCTGCAGGGCGCGCTGATAGTTAATTTTCTGGGCATAGGAGTTTAAACCGAAATCTTGTTTTTCAAAACTCTCCAGTCCGACAGTACCAATTTTGCTGGAACCAACTTCAGCCATCAGAGACATTTGAGTGGAGTGCAAATATTCTTGTGGTACCGCGACGGTTTTTCCGTCGTCCCGCAACTGGAAAGGGATATTTTTTTCGTTTAATTTTTGAACAATCATCGCGAGCTGATCGTTGGGAATGTTGGTGAGCAAGTTTGCATAATTTTTGCCCGTGACCATCAGGACCATCATGATGCCCGTAATGACAAAGACGATCGAGGCCGCAATGATAGACAATCGCTTCGTGGGCCCCAGGCCCTTGAAGAAATCTCTAAATTGTAAGAGCAAACTTTGAACTATCTTTCCCAAGCAAAACCCCTCTTGATCCCTAGCTATTCATCAAACCTGCATTTTCATAATTTCTTGATAAGCATCAATTATTTTATTCCGAACCTGCATCATCAACCGCAGGGCAATGTCTGCTTTTTCGCTCGCGATCATAACGTCTGCGACATTGTCGGTCCGACCCGTGGAAAGATCCTGCGCGGCCTTGTCCGAGGATTTCTGCAAGCTGTTCACTTGGCCGATGGCGGTATTTAAAGTGTCGGCAAACGAAGCGCCGCCCAGTCCACCGGTTGAGTTAACATCATTTGTTGATTGATTGGAGTTGCCGGTAATACGCGTGTTGTCGCGAATTCCGCCGGCATCGAGAAAACTTTGGCCGCTTTTTATGGTCAAACCATCCATGGTTATCTCCTGTTTCAAGTCTAACAGACAAAAACATAATTCCGAAAGGTCTAAAGCAATCTTCTAATTATCTTCCAATTTTATCTACCGATTTCAAGCGACGACAAAACCATGTCCTTTGCGGATTGCATGGCCGAGACGTTGGCCTCGTAGGCTCGGGTTGCCTGAATCATATTTACCATTTCCTCCATCAAATTCACGTTGGGATAAGCAACGTAGCCTTCTTCGTTTGCGTCCGGATGATTTGGTTCATACTTTAGCAAGGGAGCCGATGTGTCCGAGCGAATATCTGTGACCATGACTTTCTGGACTTCAGACTGGGGAGAACGTGCCGACAAAATATCACCAAAGTTTTTCACGTCTGGCATGGACTCCAGAACGACCTCTTTCTTGCGGTAGGCGCCGCCTTCCGGAGTTCGGGTCGTATTAACGTTAGCGATGTTGCTTGAGATCGTGTTCAAGCGCATACGCTGAGCGGCCATTCCACTAGAACTTACACGGAACCCAGAAAAGAAATCAGACATTATCGACCTTCGCTAACTGCGTATTTCAACGCGCCAAGTTTTTTGTTAATCAGTTGTATGGCGGCACGGTACAAAGCCGTATTCTCGGCGAGCGAGGCCATTTCTTTTTCTAAGTTCACGGTGTTACCGTCATTGCTAATTTGACCTTCGGGATTCTCGTAAATGTCGGGTCGAACGTTGGCCAGGGATCCGCCGCCCACCGGGATATGATTTTCGTTGGAAGTGCTCATTCCCCGCAGGCCGTCTAAATCAAGCGAGCGCGCCAAGGCCTCTTCAAAATCGAGCTTTTTGGCGTGGTATCCGGGCGTTTCGGCGTTTGCCACGTTAGAAGAAATTATATTCTGCCGAAGCTGTCTCATGTTGGCTGCGGCATGAAGAGCATTTGTTGTTTTATCAAACAAGTTACTCATTCTTTACTTCCTTCCTGGTTCATCGCGGGAATTCGTTTTAAATATTGTTTGTAGTCATCGGACCACTGCGCGGATTTTAGATTTTCCTGCGCCAGTTTATTCCAAACCGCGTCTTTGCTAGCAATCAGGGACTTCCAAGTATCTGCTGCTTTTTTGATCTCACCTTTGTCAAAGTGAATACGCCCCAGACGATAGCGCACCGAAGAAAGCGGCATGCTGGTTTCATATTTTTCGAGAAGCTTGTCGTAATTTGCAATGGCCTCGGGCACTCGCTTAAGTTCAAAGTAACTTTCCGCAATTTTTTCCAGCGCTTTTGCGTGAATTAGAGAAGCGACTTCGCCCGAGTCCGTCATGAGCTGATCGACGCGTTCGTAGCTTCTAAGTGCGGCATCTTTGTTGCCCAGCTTGCTTTCCATTTCGCCCAGCATGAAATAGGGCTCCGCAGTTTTTGCAGGTATACCCTTCCAAGCTTTGACCAGTTCCGTCAGGTAACGAACCGCGGTTGCAGGCTCGCCCTTGCGATCGTACAGCTGGGCCGCCAAGACAATGCGTTCAATCTGTTGGTCCTCATTCAGTTTTTCGGGCTGAACGATGTCTTTCAAATTGTCGAAAGCCACTTGGTATTGCCCGCGAGCGACGTTGACTGCGGCCAATCTTAAGGAAATCTCGTCGGCTTTGGGGACACGATCAAATTCCCCTAGGTTGGCTTCCGAGGCTATACCGCGGGCCGAGACTTTGCGATTCAGGCTATCGCGGTACAGTTTTTCCGACTCGTCATAAACTCCCGCTTGCTCAAACGCCCGACCCAAGTTGTACTTCAAATCAATGCGGGGATTGCCTTTGATCCAAGACGTCGCGTACTTCTGATGCGTTTTCAGGGCCTGCAGGAAATTCTTTTTTTCCACCATTTGGTGAATCTGCTCGTTGATATTTCGAACAATGCGTTGGGAAATGACGGGCCCATTTGCCGAGGTCGGATTGGCCTGAAAGTACTTTACCAACAGGTCATTGGCTTTGTCGAAATCTTGCCTGCGAAAATACCCGTCGGAGACCATCAGACGAGCAAACTCATTCATTTTAGGCAGCGGAGACTTTTCGGCCAAAGACATAATCTCTTCGACACCCTTCTGAAGTTCTTTGTCTTTCATGTTTTTCATCCGCGTGGAAAGCAATCGAAGCCGAGCCACGATGGCCCCTTCGGTTTCGCCGTAGCGGAAATGGGTTTCCAAAAAGGCTCCCATCACCCGAGAGGGATCGGCCCCCAAGGCCTCGAGCAATTCGCCCACACGGGTCATCGCGTACCCAGAAAATTTATGAGACGGAAACTTTCGCACAAAATTAAGGTGAGCGGTCAAGCTCTCGCGGAACATTTGTTTTCGGAAAAGCGAGCCCGCCAAATTAAAATAAGCCCCCGGAAAATCTTCCGCGGCCTCGCTGTTTTCTTTGATGACCTTGCGGTATTCGGCGATCGCCAAGTCATCGTTTTTCTCTTTAAAATAGACGTCACCTTTAAGAAACTGGGCGCGAATTTTTTCTTGTTCTCGGCCGTTTCCTTGGATGACCTTGTTGTAATTGTCGATGGCTTCCGTATAACGGTTCAGATTGTAATAGGCTTCTGCCACCGCCAGTGACGCCAAGTCTTTGTTGTTTGATGTGGGATGAGTTTTCTGAAAGGCCTGAAATTCTTGAATTGCCCCTAGATGATCGCCGCGCTCGGCTTGTGCATAGGCCATTAGCAGTTGAGTCCGTTCAGCCAATTTAGAATTTGGAAAGGATCTTAGAGCCTCTTTGTATTTAACGATCGCTTTCTCGAGTTCCTTGGGATCTTTTTCGGTGGACCAGATCATAAAATGGGCATCGCCCCACATGAATTTGACAATCTCGTTGTATTTAGATTCTGGGTACTTGTCGCTGAACCACTGGACTGTTTTTAGGAAAACATTAAAACGCTTTTTCTTGTAAAGGGTTAGTAGCAGGCGAACTTGTTTGTTCTCGTCGGTCGAAGCGGCTTCGACTTCGTAGAGCGGCATTTTGGATTCCAGGATCTGCAGTTCATCCGGAGTTTGTCTTAGAATCGGAAAGTCGACGTAGACGTTGCGTTTACTAGCCTCGATGGCTTCTTCTTTAATTTCGTAATCTTTGATTTCGAATCGCGTAAAATTTGGATCGGCTCCGTCAAACACACCAGTCTGGCCACCCGAAACAGTGTCTTCCCCTGCCAAAGCCAGGCTTGCGGGAATCTGCGGGTCTTTGGCAATGACTAAAATATCGGGGCTTGCCGGCTTGCGGTTGCTCGAATTTTTAGCCGGGCCTTTGACCGCGCTGTTTAATTTGGCTGTTTTTGTGGCAGGCTTGGGAGCCTCTTCATCCAGATTTGCATCTGCTTTTTTATTTAATCCCTTGGGGAAGAAATCGACGATCAAACGCGAGGGGCGGTCGGTTAGGTAATCGAAATGCTCGATGTCATCACCCGCAATGGTAACTTCCAAAATGGTGGACTGATCGGGCCCCGGCCGAACGCTGACTTCGTGGACGAGATCAATCATCTGCGACTTGATTTGCTTGAGACTTTTCTCATTCAAGGCCGGAACTTGGATGAAAAAAACCGTTTTTTTTCCTTTATTTTTCTTCGTTATGTCGTAGACCCAATGATCTTTACCTTGAAATTCCAAATGAACGGTTTCGCCAAGCTGACTTGCGGACAGATCAACGGCGGCCGTTGCCCCGGTGGTCAAGAAAGGAAGCAGGATAAAGGTCAGGAAAAAAAATATGTTTCTCACGTGACTGTTTCAAAAGCATTTCTGATGCCATCTAAGAACTGACCTTGGTCCAGTCAAGAAATCAGAACCAGCGCAAATCCCGAAGATCTGGGCCCTTCTGAAGAAAACTCCAGCGTTACCTCTGTAATGATTTTGTCATAGCGAAGACAAAATCATGACACTCGACTTTGACCAAGTTGCTAGTGTTAGAGTCAAAATAATTAACTCGAGAACGGCCGTCAAACAGCCGAAAAGTCTGATGAAACCGCTCATAAAACTCAGGAGAGCCAACCACCATGTTCGCACGCAGCTATGTTCCGCTATTCTTTTTAATTTTTCTGACCGGCTGCGTGTCCGTCAACTTGGGCTCGGGAAAAACTAAGCGTTCAACGGAAGTAAAATTTCGCGCACCCAACGGAAATTTTAAAGTCATTTCTAATTCGAATGCGGATCAAGCCTGGCAAAGTTCAATCACCGGAAATACCATTTCTTTTTTGACCGAGTGCCCCGCCCCAGACACAACTCTTGAAGCCCTGACCGAAGAATTCACCGGTGTTCTGAAATCCAAGCAGGTAAAAGAAAAAAAGGAAGAATTTTTTAACGAGCGCGAAGCCCTACAAACCTGGGCCGAGGGAAAGCTCGACGGCATTCTGATGAAGATTCACAGCTTAGTTTTTAAGAAAAATGATTGTTCTTATCTTTTGACTTACGTCGGACGGGCTCGCGTTTTTGACAAAGACCAGAGCGTCTTTACGGATTTCATTTCCGGATTCGAGGCCCCATGAACATGAAACAATTAAAATTCCAAGAGATCGGTGAAAGTGCATTGATGTTTGCGGGCGGCTTTGCGCTCTTGATTCAGCAGATGATTCTAGAATTCCTCCGCAAGCCCTTCGAGTTTCGCCTGACCATGGATCAAATCTACGCGGTCGGATCGAAATCGGTCCCTCTGGTGCTCATCACCGCCATTTCCACCGGCATGGTGATGAGTCTTCAATTTGGAATTGGCCTGGCAAAATTTGGCGGGCAACCCTATGTACCCAAGTTGGTCTCTCTCTCAATTCTTCGGGAAATGGGCCCCGTTTTCACCAGCTTAATGATCGCTGCCCGGGTCGGCGCCGGCATGGCGTCGGAAATTGGATCGATGGTTGTGACCCAGCAAATCGATGCGATTCGGGCTCTGGGAAGTTCCCCCATTCGTAAAATAGTACTTCCCCGCGTTTTGGCCTGCATGATCTGCCTGCCGCTTCTTGCTACTTTCGCAAATATCATTGGTGTCTTGGGCGGAATGATCGTCGGGATCACGGAGCTCAACCTGGATGCGAATTTTTACCTTCTGAAGGTCACTTCGACTTTGATCTTAAATGACTATTTCTCGGGTATTGGAAAAGTTATGTTCTTCTCGGTTTTTATCTCGGTCACGTCTTGCTACTTTGGCTTAACGGTTAAAGAGGGAACTAAAGAGGTTGGTACCGCCACGACAAAAGCAGTCGTGGTTTCCTCGATTATGGTTTTGGTCGGAGATTTCTTTCTTACGAAATTATTTATTCTGCTTTAGCTTTGAGTTCGAAATGCAGCATTAGGATGAAATTGAAAAAAGTTATCGAAGTTCAAAATTTTGTAAAGCGTTTCGGAGAGAAGTTCACTCACCGTGGGGTCTCATTTGAAGTTTACGAAGGCGAATGTTTGGGCCTGATTGGTGGCTCAGGAACGGGCAAGTCCGTGTTGCTCCGAAGTCTGATTGGGCTCGAAAAACCAACTTCCGGTAAAATCATGATCGACCAAGAAGACATCGTTCCCTTGCGCGAAAGCGAAATGATCGAAATGCGCAAGAAAACGGCCTATGCCTTTCAGGGCGGAGCGCTTTTTGATTCGATGTCCGTATATGAAAATCTAGCCTATCCCCTGCGAGAGCATACTCAGTTCAATGAGGCCACCATCGCCGCAAAAATTTCCAGCCTGCTCGAAGAGTTTGGTCTGGCGGGAAATGAAAAACTTTTGCCGGCAAGTCTGTCGGGCGGAATGCAAAAGCGCGTGGGCTTAGCCCGCGCAATTATTTTAGAACCCGAAACGATCTTGTATGATGAGCCGACGGCAGGACTGGACCCTTACAACACCAAGAAAATCTCAGAGATGATTTTGCGACTTAAACAAAAAGGCAAAACCAGTATTCTGGTCACGCACGACATGCCGGTGGCTTTTGCCGTCTGTGATCGCATCGCGATGTTGGTGGGAGGCCTACTGAAGTCTGTGGCGACGCCGGCCGAAATTATGGAAAGCAGAGACCACCCGATATCACGATTTGCATTTGGAGAACTGGGATAATATGGATTCACAAGTTGGACAGCAATTAAAAGTCGGCCTTTTTGTTATGATCGGTTTAATCGCGGTCATGGTTTCGATTTTAGCCCTGGGCGGTGACAAAACCTTTCTCACCAGCTATGCGGTCGCGACTTCAAAAATGACTCAGGTGCAGGGCTTAGCCAAGGGCAGTATCGTAAGTCTCGCCGGCATAACGGTGGGCAACGTCCAGGACATCAAATTTGCCGAGGGTGAAAACGCCCTGATTGTCGTGATGCAAATTGATAAAAAGAATTTAGACCGGATTCCAAAATCCTCCACCGTCGAAGTCCGAACCCAGGGAGCTCTCGGGGACAAATTCGTTTACATTAACCCCGGCGATTTAAAAGAAGAAAAACTAAAAGATGGCGGCAGCTTGGAACCTGCTGAATCGACAGATTTAATGAACTTGTTATCGGAACGTGGAGGCGAAGCCGCCAATATCTTTGATATTATCAACGAAATGAAAAAACTTTTGGTTTCCATAAACCGTGACGGTCGCATGGATAAACTGATGGGCAATATGGCCGAGGCTTCGGTGCAGCTGAAAGAAATGTCGACCGACACGCGCAAACTAATTAACGAAATGCACGGCGAAAATCCCAAGAGGATCAAAAAAGTTTTGGAAAATTTAGACTCCATTTTAGCAAAAGTCGACCGCGGCGAAGGCACTTTGGGTGCCTTGATCAATGACTCGGCCCTGCACGACCAGCTAAAAACTCTGGTGGGAGCGAATCCCCGCAAAAAATATATGGAGTCCATGATGCGCACTTCAATTCAACGAAGCGAAAAGAATTAGAGTTGAGGGAATGCCTCTTGAAAACTGTCAAATTCGCCAGGCCTTAGGACTTCCCTTACTTAATTGCAGCGTCTGCCGTCGATTGCGCTCAAGGACTGCCGTTAATTACTTTCGCGGACTGCAGTTTGTTATGAACGACAGCCGATGGCTTTCAACCAAAGCTAACCTTTTACAACTTTGTAACCTCTAAACCCACAGTAACTGCCAATCGGCCGTGGAAAGTCCCCGCAGTCTTCGGGAGTTGTATTTGATTTTCCCGGAAGCCTCTTTTTCGTTGAGCTGAATGTAGTCCGTGACCGCTAAAAATGCCTTCCAACCACGGACAACCCTAGAAAAGGGTCGGTATTTCCAAAGACTGAGCCTTCCAGAACCGCTCGGTTTGCCGGCTCCGGAGGTATCGGTCACCGCAGGTCTTCGTCGATCGATAAAACCCTCAAGCTCCAGGACCTGAGCGATCTGACCACTCACCACCCGGAAGAAATTTAGGTATTGTTCCCGGCGAGAACAACGCACCAAAATATGGATATGATCGTGATTCACAGAGATGCTTTCAATTTTAACAAAAAACTTTTTAGCATAGCGATAGATCAGAAGCCGGATCAGCGGTAAAACCCTAAAATGTCGCAGGCTTTGTACTCGCAGGACCGTTTTATTTATTTTGAAAACCAAATGCATGGGGTCTTTGCGAGTCAATGGCCGACAACCCCGCCCCTTGCGCTTTTTTCTAAGAATTCCACCATGATTAAACTCGTGCTTCCAATCCCGGGGGATAAGTGAAAGTTGCCGGTGCGTGCGTGATTTTCGAATTTTTACGTGACCGATACCCATAAGGATCTACAAAGCAAAGAACGAGCTCTCGTTGGGAAAAGGATATTTGCCTGGGCAGAAATTAGGAAACCGGATTGCGAATGCCAGACTCCGGATATAATACGAACAAATAAAGCAATGCTGACACTCATCTGCCCATTCGCCGCGGCTATTTCTTGAATGAACCCTTTGGCGACGGACTAGTGGAAATCTTCGACGACGGCTTTGACATGGCCTTTACCGATGGCTTGGTTGTAACCTTCGACACCGTATTGGGTGTGATCTTCGAATAAGATTTTGGAGTCAGCTCCGAAGAAATTCGTCCGATAATTTTTTGCAACTCTTGTTTTTCCTGCTGATCCACAGGCACCAAATTGCGAGTCATCGTTAACTGAATCTCGACGATCTCTTGGCCGCCCAGTTTGGTATTTAAGGTGTCGCGCAACTGATCTTTGATAAAAATCATCTGTTGCATCCAGCTTGAGTTTTTTACCCAGATGATCAGCTTGCCTTCGCGAAAGCCGACGGGTTCCGAGACCTGGGCGATGGAGGCTCCGACAAACTCGGGCCATTTTTTCCATAACTTCCATCTTAAAAAGGGCCCCCGCAACGGAGAATTGCTATTTTCGAAGAGCCCTTGTAAGACCTCGGCAGTCCCTGTCAGTTTGGATTCACGATCTTTCATCTGGCTTTTATTAATGCAGGAATATGAATCAATGATCCAGCGAAAACCATTAATTTCAGTCGTCGGTGGAGGCCTGGCCGGCTCAGAAACAGCGCTCCAATTGGCGAACAAAGGTTTCAAAGTCGACCTGTACGAAATGAGACCCGTTAAAAACACTCCGGCCCATAAGACCGGAAATTTAGCCGAACTCGTTTGCTCCAACTCTTTCGGATCAACAGCACCCGAAGGGGCACCGGGTCTGCTAAAAACCGAGGCCTATCGACTGGATTCCTTTATTCTGAAAGCCGCAAAGCTTGCACAAGTTCCCGCAGGCCAGGCGCTCGGGATCGACCGCGAAATTTTCGCGCAAACCGTAACTAATTGGGTGCGTCAACACCCCAATATCAATTTGCAGAGCCAAGAAATCGAAGACCTCGAAGATCTGCCACGCCCGGCGGTCATTGCGACGGGTCCCCTGACTTCAGAAAATTTGTCAGAGTCGCTAAAAAAACATTTCGGCGGAGATTTTTTGTATTTTTTCGATGCCATTGCCCCCGTCATTGATGCGGACTCGATCGACCGAAGCATCGTGTGGGCCGCGGACCGCTACGACAAAGGCACGCCCGATTATTTAAATTGTCCCTTAACCAAAGAACAATATTTTCACTTTATCGACCAGGTAAAAAACGCGCGAAAAATTGAACCAAAAGATTTCGAGACCACACCCTTTTTCGAGGGCTGCATGCCAATCGAAGTGATGATTGACCGCGGACCCCATACTTTGCGTTTTGGTCCCATGAAACCTGTGGGACTGATTGATCCCAAGACGGGACGCGAAGCTTATGCGGTCGTCCAATTGCGCACAGAAAATCGCGATTTCACCTCTTACAATATGGTGGGCTTCCAAACCCGCATGGCTTACGGCGAACAACAACGAGTCTTCAAAACTATTCCGGGACTTGAAAATGCTGTTTTCCACAAACTTGGAAGCATTCATCGCAATCTATTCATCAACACTCCCACGGTTTTAAATCCGAATCTGTCGAGCAAGCGGGACCCAGATCTTTACTTTGCCGGGCAAATAACCGGGGTCGAGGGCTATTTCGAATCGACCTGCACGGGATTGTTGGTCTCTAAATTCATCGATGATCGCTTCGGTGATCGACGTTTTTCACCACCACCACGGAAATGCGCCTTGGGTTCTTTGCTGGCCGCAATTACCGATCCCTCGCGCGCCCGTCACTTTCAACCCACCAACATAAATTGGGGATTGTTCCCGGGTATCGAGATTCTAGAAAAAGACCGTCAGCTAAAAAAAGAGAAAATTCTAAATCGCGCAAAAGAGTCTTTTGCCGATTGGATCTCTCCCTAATCGGCGTTCACATCTTCGCATGAACTCTGCATGGTTGTTCGGAAATGCCACGGGAGACCCATTAATGAAAGCTACCAAGTTTTTAAACGCCGTAAACTGTCTCCTGACAATTAGTTTGTCATTGGCTTCCCTAACCCCTGTCTTAGCCCAAACTACGATTCCGGCCACGCGCGGCCTGGAAGATTCAGGCTTGGATCAGTTCGTTGCGGCTTTGCAGGTGAACGACACCCCAAGTCTTGCCAACTGGTTTCAATCGCAGGCAAATCGTTATCAAACCACAACGATACCCATCGAATTGCAGTTTAGGGCCTCGATGAATTATCTAAAATCTCAAGTCGAGGCCCCCAACTTCGCGCAGCTCATCTTCCGCGAGCAAATGAAACTCCGCAAATACATTCAACCTTCGACGACCTCGGCTTTGAAAGCGGAGCGTGTTTTGTACGCCCTGATGCAAAATTTGCTCGAAGAATCAGTCATGAAACAAAGTCAGAATTCCGCTGAGAATCAATTTATTTTTAAAGCCGGAGAATTGTCTCCCGAGGAAAAAAGATTGGCCGGCAAGATTAACGGCGCCGAGGTTATTCCCGGAGATGTCCTGATTCAAATTGGAGCCAGTTATTTGTCTTCGCATTTCATCGCTCATTCCCAAAGCAGTCCTGGCTTTGCCTCTCACGGTTTCGTAGTTTCCAAAGGCGGCGCTCAACCCGAAGTGTTGGAAGCTTTGATTGAAGACGGGGTTAACCGGCGAGATCCCACGACCGCCCGCTTGGCGCGTCTTTGGGTCTTATCTCTAAGTCATTTTGCAGACCGGACGAAAGCGGCCGCTTCCGCCGCAGATTTTATTAGTAAGGAGCAAATACCCTTCGTCGCGCAAGGTAAATACGGAACGGCTTCGCCTTTACTTTACGATTCGACAATGAATCCAAATCGCAAAAAAGAAGGTGCTTATTTTTGCACGGCCTTGGTGCAGGAGATTTATCTTCGGGCGGGCTTGGCCTCGGATCAAATTCCTTACCTTGAGGACACGTCGAATTGGAACTGGCTGTCGGGCCCGGAACGATCCATTTACCAGGAGCTCAACATCAAAAGCGACCGAATTCCTGCCCCCGGGGATGTTCTCATGCAGCCCGAGTTTCAAATTCGGACTTTGGTACTCGACGCCGAAGGCTTGCGCGTTTCAAGGCGCCTGCGTGCGGTGATCGATGCCTTTTATGACTTGTTGAACCACAAGCCAGAATTGAAATCGAAACTACTGAACTTGTTTCGTCAAATCCCTTTCCAAGAGGTGAACAAGAAACAGGTCTTAGAGGCTCTCGATCAGTTTCTAAAAAATCCTTCGACTCACGCGGCACTTCCAGCTGCCAACGTGGCAAAAATTGCTAGTTACCGCGCTGAACTGGAGCAAAGCCTTCCGCAAACAGCAAACCTTCGGCAAATTGCGTTCTTCATGCTTTTAAACAACCTGATTCAAGACCGAGCATTGTCCGATTTAAAAAACTATGAAGAGAAGAACCTAAAACGACACGCCCTGCCAACAGAACTTCGCGGCCAGGCTAGCCTTTTTCTACAAAACGAAATGAGCAAGCTCTTTGAAGCTTTAAAAATCTTTTCGAAGTTATCGTTCTAGAAATATCTGAACGCACCTTGGCGGCTGTTTGGGAAGTGGATTTCACTACTTCCTGAAGTAGGCTCACCACTATGGATAAAAATTTCTTTCAAACCATGATTGGTTTTCACCTCTTCACTGATCTGGCCGACAGTTTAAAGTATCAGCAAGCTCCCGAAGATTGGAGCATCGTCGTCACCGACATCGAAGGTTCTACCAAAGCCATCGAAGAAGGACGGTACAAGATCGTCAATATGGTTGGGGCTTCGACCATTGCTGCAATCATAAACACTCTTAAAACCAAAGATATTCCCTTCGTATTTGGTGGAGATGGTGCCAGTGCTCTGGTGCCAAATTCCCACTTGCAGGAAATTAAGTCGGCCCTGGCGGTGACGCGAGATCTGGCCATGACGGAACACCAATTAAAGCTCCGGGTCGGAATTGTGCCCCATAAAGATCTTATCGATGCGGGATTTCCGATTCAGGTTGGCAAATATCTTTTAACTAAAAGTATTTCCCTCGCTTTTTTCAAAGGCCAAGCTCTCACGGTCGCCGAAAAATGGATCAAGTCCGGAAAGTATTTACTGCCGACGGAAAGCAAGCCCTTGGATTATGATGTCTTGGCGGGCCTTAGTTGCCGCTGGGCCCCGATCCCCAGCTCTCAAGGGGTCATCGTTTCGGTCATCATAAAATTCTTAACAGAAGATTCGCAAAACTTTAACCAAGTTTTAAAAGAACTCGATGAAATCGTAAAACTTGATTCCGCGCAGACCAATCCCGTGAAAGCCGACATCTTAACCGGCGAAAAAATTCTCAAGTCCTCTTGGCTTGAAGCCAGTTTTCAAACGGTGGGATCTAAGATCAGTAATTTTCTAAAATTTACTTTGATCGGAATAATCGCGAAGCTTTTGGATTTGGGATATCTAAAGATTAAAAATATCGACGTGCAGAAATACCGCAAGAGCCTTAGCAGTCATTCGGATTACCGAAAGTTTGACGAAATCATTCGTATGGTGATTGACACCACTCCGGCCAAGAAACAAAAACTTATCGACCTGTTGGAAACACAACGTATCGCCGGCACTCTGGTTTACGGAGTTCACGAGTCCAAAACAGCATTGATGACTTGCTTTGTACAAAATATGGAAGAGGATCATTTGCACTTTATCGATGGCGGCGACGGGGGATACACCTTGGCCGCTAAACAATTAAAAAGTCAGCTCGCTAAAATCAACGTCACTCAACCGTAACGGACTTTGCCAAATTACGGGGCTGATCCACATCGTGTCCCAGGCTGTTGGCCATATGGTAAGCCATCAATTGCAATGGGACGACGGCCAAAATGGGATTGCAGCTGGCGTGCGCCACCGGCAAAGACAAATACCGGTGACTGGCATTTCGCAGTCGCGTGTCTTCACCCGTGCCGATGGAAATGATTTGTCCGCCACGGGCCTTGGCTTCTTCCAAATTCGAAATCGTTTTGTCGTAGAGTTCATCTTTGGGTACGATCATCACGATTGCGATGTCTTTATCGATCAAGGCCAGTGGTCCGTGCTTCATTTCACCGGCGGCGTAACCCTCGGCATGCAGATAAGCCAATTCTTTCATCTTCAGAGCGCCCTCAAGCGCCATCGGATAATTAATTCCACGACCCATGTACAAAAAGCCTTTGTGCTTTTTTAAACTCTCGGCCGCATCGGCAAAATATTTATCAAAAGAAAGTACGACTTCAATCTGGCTTGGCACCGACAAAAGAGCCCGAACAATGGCTTTCTCGGCGTCGGCTTTCAGTGTCCCTTTAACCCGACCCAGGGAAACGGACAAACATTGCAAAAGTCCCAGCGTGCAAAGAAAAGCCTTTGTACTGGCCACGCCGACCTCGGTGCCGGCATTCATGTACATATGCCCGTGCGCTTCGCGATCAATCGTGGAATTTAAGACGTTGCACAAACTTAAAACCCGAACGCCTTTTTGCTTAGCCAGCCGAATGGCCGCCAAAGTATCCGCGGTCTCTCCGCTCTGCGAGATTGAGATCAAAAGTGTATTTGAATTTAAGGGGGGATTTCGGTAACGAAACTCACTGGCAACATCAATTTCGACGGGAATGCGCGAGCGCTCCTCGATCAAATATTTTCCCATAAGCCCTGCGTAGTAACTGGTCCCGCAGGCGACAATAGAGATCCGTTCGACATCTTTGAAAACAGCTTGCGTGTGTTCCCACTCTTTCACTTTATCTAGGGTCTTCACCTGCAAAGGGGCTGCGCCCGAAAACCCCAGCGCGCCCAATAAAATCGTCTCTGACCCCGGATTGACGTGCGGCTCAATCGCCGCCGAGAAAGCCTGCGGCTGCTCGTAAATTTCTTTCAACATGTAATGTGAAAAACCCTGCTTCTCAACCATTTGAGGGTCCCAGTTAATTTCTACAATTTTTTTTACGACCGGTGCACCTTTGGCTGTGTAGATTTCAATTTGATTGCCTTTAATATGCACAATCTCGCGGTCTTCAATGTAGATGAACTGTTTTGTGTAAGTTAAAAGAGCCTGCACATCACTCGCGACAAATGATTGATCTTTTCCGACTCCGACTACTAATGGAGGGCCATCTTTAAAAGCCACCATCTCGTTAGGCATTTGATCCCAAATCGCAACTATGGAAAAAGCTCCACGCAATTCTGGCAAAATATTTTCGACAGCTTTATAAAGACTCTTGGTTTTTTTAACTTCAATGGCAATCAAATGAGCAACAAGTTCAGAATCTGTATCTGATAAAATCTTGGCGCCTGATTTGAGTAAATTATCGCGAATCTCTTGGTAATTTTCGATAATTCCATTGTGTACTAAGCTAATGCCATCAACTTGATGTGGATGGGCGTTGTTTTCAGTCGGTGCACCATGAGTTGCCCAGCGCGTGTGACCGATACCCAAATGGCCGTTAAAAGTTTCAGT
>JAYUPS010000191.1:0-3469 GCA_043759945.1 Bdellovibrio sp. | reverse complement strand
CCGTTCAAGGGCCCCAACTTTTCAAGCCATCGCATCGTAATATTGTATTTACCCAGAGCATACTGATCCTGGTTCCGGAAAAGATGATCATTGATCTCGTAGATTTTGTTGGCTTCCACATTCATATTCAACATAGCAGATCTTTATCTTGTCACACCACCCAAGTCTCTCCTATAAATTAAAGATGTCTCAGAAAATATTCATCACCGGCGGCGCGGGATTTATCGGCAGTCATGTTACGGACACAGCTTTGAAAAAAGGCTCCAACGTCACGGTTTTTGACGACCTGTCCACGGGATATGAGTTTTTCCTAAGCGACGCCCGCAAGAATTCTTCCTTTAAATTCATCAAAGGCGACATTCGCGATTTGAGCCAAATTGAAACCGCGATCAACCAGGAGAAACCCGATTGGATCATCCATCTGGCAGCCAATGCTGATGTGCGTTTTGGCCTGGAAAGAACCCGCCGGGATCTTGACTACAACACCATCGGGACTTGGAACGTGGTCGAAAGTGCTCGGAAAGCCGACTGCAAAAATCTTCTTTTTAGCTCGACAGGCTCGGTCTACGGCGAACCCGAAATCTTCCCGACGCCCGAAAATTGCCCGTTTCCTGTGCAGACTTCCCTTTATGCAGCGTCCAAGGTCGCCGGGGAAAATTTAATTTCAGCCTACTGCCATGGCTTCGGAATGAATGCCTTGGTCTTTCGCTTCGTCTCGATTTTGGGACCTCGGTACACGCATGGTCATGTCTTTGATTTCGTAAAACAGCTGAAGAAAACACCGCAAACCCTTAAAATCTTAGGGGATGGCAAACAAAATAAATCTTATCTGCACGTTGAAGATTTGATGGCGGGTCTTTTCCTGGCAATGGGAAAAAACTTAAAAGGCTTCAATGTTTTTAATATCGGTCACGATTCTTCCCTGGTGGTCGATGACAGCGCGAAGACCATCAGCAAAACCATGGGCCTAACCCCAAAATTTGAACACTCTGGCGGTGAGCGGGGCTGGGTGGGCGACAGCCCCCGCATTCAACTGGACACGACGAAGCTAAAAAAATTGGGTTGGAAAACACACCATGATTTGAATACCAGTGTTGAAGCGACGGTGAAGTACCTGGTTGAGAATTCATTCCTGATGGACGAGGTAAAATAATGCGTATTGCGATTGTCGGAGCCGGAGTCATTGGCGAACGTCGAGCCCAAGCTATGCCCAAGGGTTGCAAGGTCGCCGCAGTCATGGACACCAACGAAGAACGCGCGTGGGCCATGGCGCAGAAATATCAGGCAAAACCCTACACGGTTCTGGAAAATCTTTTGAATTCGGAAAGTATCAACGCCGCGATCATCGCAACCATCAATTCGGCGATTATTCCGGCAGCGCAAGCTTGCTTGAACAAAGGCATTCCCGTCCTGCTTGAAAAACCTGCGGCTCGCTCGTACGCCGAACTTGAAACTTTAAAAAATCCTAAAAATTGCACCATCAAAATAGGTTTTAATCACCGCTTCCACCCGGCCTTTGAAGATTTACTATTGGAACTGGCTAAAAATCCCGACGACGCCATCATGTATGCTCGCGCTCGGTATGGGAATGGAGCGCGCGTGGGCTTTGATACCGAATGGAGATCCAAGGTCGAACTTTCCGGTGGTGGTGAAATGATGGACCAGGGCGTTCACGTTCTCGATCTGGCCAATCGCATTTTGCCCGAACTGGAAGTGGAGGTCGGCTATTCCCGGACCCAGTACTGGAAAATGCCGGTGGATGACAATACCATGGGGATTTTATCGACTCCGGATCGACAAACATTTTCTTTTCATGTGTCCTCGAGTGAATGGAAGAATGAATTTCAATTTGACGTTTACACCCGAAGCCGAAGATACACCTGGCAGGGACTCGGAAGATCCTATGGACCGGAAACTCTTGTCATCTATAAAATGAAACCTGAAATGGGCCCGCCCGATGTCGAGAAAAGAGATTACCCTGGCGAAGATTTTTCTTGGTTAAAAGAAAATAAAAATTTTATTGATTCCATCAAAGGCGACGCCCAACCAAACGGGGATCTTTCGGATGCTCTGCGGGCGCTTCATCAGGTCGAGCAGGTCTATTCGCAGTCCAAGATTATTCAAAAATCTTCAAAGCATCCGCTTTGGTTTGGTCAGTGAGTTTCGCCGTTTTTGTGGGATTTTGCTCCTGGCTGTTTTGGTTAGCCAACGGGTATCGCTCTCATTCCTCCGTTTATTTTAAGGCCGCGGGTATTTTTTTATTGCTTGGTTTGCTCATTCTAATTTTCAAAAATTTGAAGGCCTACAGACCGATTGTTCATGCATCTATTTTGGGTTCAAGTCTTATTCCTTTTTTGAAATACCTGCCCTCAATTCCGTTTCATGGTCCCATTTCTTTCGGTGGGTATGATTGGCACGCGTATTCCTTGATGGCTCGGATACTTTCGGGTCGGAGCAACGATGACCCGCTTCCGATCGAGACCCAGCAACCGGAAATGATCTATAGCTTGCTCGAACTAAATGTCTTTGGAAGTTATTGGCCCATCACAGTTATTCATCAAGTTACCGGGATCAGTTTTCCCTTGGCGGCCGTTCTATCACAGTATCTGGCATACGTTCTTTTAGGTTATGTCCTTTTTGAATTTGGCAGAGTTGTTTTTAAATTAGAGCAAAAATTTGCATTGGGACTATTTTTTGTATTTTCGATTAATCCGTATCTGCATTTTCTAATTTCGGAGGCGTACGTATCTCAGATTTGGGGTATGGTTTTTACGTTCGCAATTTACACGGTTCTGGGTCAACCGCAGCCCAGGAGCTGGGTGAAGATCGGCGTTCTTATGTGTGGCTTGTCGTTAACCTACTCGCACATGCTTCCGGTAGTTATAGCTTCAACTTTGATATTTTTTTTCGCCGGCTTGGAACGAGAAAAACTTATTCTTTGCTTAAAAAACTACTTGAAAACGATTCTCCCGGCGGTTTTGTTACTTTTCGCGATGTCTCCGCTCCGGCAAGAATTGAATCTTAGCAATTTTAGAATTATGAAAAATGTCGATGCGGGACCTTCGATGGATTCCCAACATGCCGAAGCTTGGCTCGGAATCTTTTTTGACCCATTTTTTAATAAAGCCCCAATTCAGCTGGAAATATTAGTTTCGATTGTTTTTTTGATTTTCTTGTACCGCATTTCCAATCGGTACTGGAAAAAGGGTCAACATTTCTTAGGTGCTTTTGGCTGGAGCTGCCTGGGGGGGATCTTTTTAACATATTTTTTAATGAAATTGTCTGGTTCACCGGCCATCAATTACAAAATGTTTAAACTCCTCAGTTTCTTTCTACCAGTTTTATTAATTTATTTTTGGCTGGAGTTGACTTCTAATCCGGGTAAAAAGTACCGTGTTGCGATGTTAGGTTTGGTTTTTGTTAATATTTTAAATCTGGTAATGTTTTATAAAGAGATAAAAAAACGCGA
>JAYUPS010000190.1:0-3477 GCA_043759945.1 Bdellovibrio sp. | reverse complement strand
AGGGCCGAGAGTTTTAAACTCTGCTCTAGAAAAGCTCGTCTCGTAATTCTCTTTGACACCATGGATTATAAGTAGCACGGGAGAAGAAAAAAACCAAGGCCCAGCGTAGGATACCGCAGAGGATACACCTGATGAATTCGCGCCGCCGTGGTCTTTTGTTCGAGATTCTTTTTACCCGCTTGAGATTTCGAATATTGTTAATGGCTTTTTCCGCGACCTCGGCTGTTTTTGGCTTGATGGCGGCCTTTGGTCAACGCGAATTTGTCGACGCGCTTTTGGGGCAGCCGGCTCTATTTCAACTGGCCGATTGGGCTCCAACAACTTGGCTTCTGTTTTGTTTCTTCGGACTGCTTGGTTCATTGTTTGGCGCCCAAGCCGCAAACTATTTTGCGTCCCGGGAATCTTTTTGGATGCAACGTCATCTGGCCCAGAAACTTTATCGCCACGTTCTAACTCTTCAAGCCGAGCAGATGCGCGGCCGAACGGTCGGCGAGGTCGTTTCGATTTACACAACCGACATTCCAGGCTGCACAATATTCTTGGATCAGAGCCTGCCCCAAGGTTTTACGATTTTATTTCCCTTGGTCTTAGTGCCTTGGGTGCTGACGCATTTTTTTGGCTTAAGTTGGACGCTGGTAGTGACGGTCCTGGCGACAACGATTTTCATCAATTTTATCTTGGCCTTTCGGCAGAGTAAGTTTTTCTTTTTATTTAAAACCTTGGCTGCCGATCGCATCGGCTTAGCCAACGAGTGGATTCAAAACATACGGACGCTGCGAATTTTGGGCTGGACCCAAGCTTTCGAAAAAAAGATTTTTGAAGTTCGCAAAATTGAAACTTCCAATCGCATCCGCATGCTTACTAATGGGCAAAGCATGAACGCCCTTTCCAGCAGCATGACTTACTTTTTGAATCTGGTTTTTGTCAGTGCGATCTTGCACCAAAGCCAATCTGGTGGTGGGCCCGCATTGAGCCCGGGAACTTTTTTAGCCGTTCTTTGGATTGTTGCCGTTTTTCTGACTCGCCCCTTTCGACAACTGCCTTGGTTTTTCACGTTTCTCTTTGATGGTTGGACTTCGCTCAAACGAGTGCATGCTTATTTTTCTATTCAGGCCACTTCCATTTCGGTCAGCACTTCGGAAGTTCTAACCAATGACGCCACCATTTTACAAATTGAGAATCTGAATTTAGAACTCAATTCGAACCGCATTTTATCCAATGTGTATTTGCGGTTAGAAAAAGGGGAATTTGTAGCCTTGGTCGGCGAAGTCGGATCGGGAAAATCGAGCCTTTTACTATCATTGCTGGGCGAAACATCGGCAACTTTTGGATCCTATCAGTTGGGCACCGCCAGCGTGCGAGACTTGGAACGCGAAGAAATGAAAGCGTGGTTTTCTTTTGTCGCGCAAGAAGGCTTCGTCATTTCTGGCAGCCTGCGCGAGAACGTCGCGCTGACCTATGACTTCCCCAGAACGCAAGACGCGCAGGTCTTGGAAAGTCTGCGGCACGCTGAATTTAGTCCGGATCAGGAGCGTCTGGAATCCAACGGCGCCCTGGACACCCAAATCGGCGAACGCGGGGTGAATCTTTCGGGGGGTCAGCGACAACGGGTCAGTCTGGCTCGGGTGGACTTTAATCCGGCGCCCATTTTGCTCTTTGACGATTGTTTCAGCGCGCTCGACGTGGATACCGAACAAAAACTGATCGACAATTTATTTTTAGGACTGTGGAAAGAGAGATCAAAAATTGTCGCCACTCACCGGTTGTCGATTTTGGACAAAGCCGACCGAATTTATTTTTTGCAAAATGGGCGTGTGGCAGCCCAGGGAACCTTGGACGAGTTATTGGAAACTTCAAGCGACTTTAATGATTTTTTCTTGCGCGAAAAATCGCCCGTAAAAACCAGCGACCAAATAACAGACGAAAAAACCATTGATAAAATTGAAGACGGCTCCAAGATCGGCGTTCCCTATGAAGAGTAAGGCCTTTGATCGCGGAATTTTCAAGGCCCTTAAAATGGCCTATAGTCCTTTCCGGTCTTTATTAATTCTGACACTCCTGTTTGGATTCGGCGGCCGATTTTTATTGCTGGCCAACACCAACGTCATCGGGCTTTGGGTAGACAGTCTGATTGCCGGAAACAACGAGAGTCGTCAGTTTTTGATTTACCTTTGTCTTTGCGTGTTCGGGGGATTTGCGCTGACTTTAGTTTTTCGAGTCTGGTTTTCTAATATTTCAGCTTTGGCGGTTTCGCAGCTTTACGATGAAACCACTTTAAGAGCTTCACGATTTCCCATGCGCTTTTTTGATCAAAATCCGGTGGGTCGCGTGGTCACCCGCTTTTCCAGCGACTACGGCAATGTTTTTCGCCTGTTTGGGGGTCCACTCGCGGAATTTTTATCCATCCTGTTTGATTTGGTCTGCATGTTTATTCTGGTCGGAATAGCTAACCCTTTGTTCTTACCCTGGATGGCAATTTTTGCCGTCTTTCATTTCTACGTTTACCGCCTGCACCGCGGGAAACTGCGCGAGGCCCGGCGTGCCCTTTCCAGCAGCCGGTCACCCTCGGTGGCCCACTTTTCCGAAACGGTGCAGGGCTCAAGCACGATACGGACCTTTGGCAAAGAGCAGAGTTTTACGGATCGCTTCGAAAAATTAGATTCTCACTTTTTATCAAACCGCCTGAGCACCGTGCGGTCGGTTCTGCAGTTCTCTTTGCAAATGAACTTTCTGACTGCATTGCTGTTTTTATGCTCCGGATTGTTTTCGGTCTGGATGCTGCAACGGGGGGCGATGACCGTGGGCTCCGTGGGTGTGGCCTTTGGTCTGATAACCCTTTCGGGAAATACGATTCTCATGTTTTTTGATTGGCTCGCCCAAGTTGAAGAAGCTCTCATCGGCGTGGAGCGCATGAACGGTTATTTGACCAAAGAACTTGAGGTCGGCTCAGCCCTGCCCGCTCAAGCTCAGTTTTTGACAAATCATCCCCGACAGACAAAATCCGCGCGCGATCTGATCGCGCTGCCGGCCAACGCCGAGATCGTCATTGAGAACTTGGAGTTTTCTTATGGCCCCGATCTGCCACTCATTTTGAAAGGACTCAGCTTCACGGTTTACAAGGGCGAACGCTTGGGCATCGTGGGCCGCACGGGCAGTGGCAAATCGACGATCACCCAGGCGCTGTTGCATCTTTATCCGTTCAGCCAAGGCAGCATTCACGTCAACGGTTTGAAACCCCATTTGGACTTGGAGCAAAAGCCGCACTTTAACGAAGTTGATTTAGAATATTACCGCCAATTCTTTTCTTATATTCCCCAAGAACCCATTTTGTTTCGGGGATCGGTGCGAGACAATTTGGATTTTGAACGCTTGCACCCAGAGCCCGCATTGATCCACGCGCTCAAAACGGTGGGGTTGGATTTCCTGGCCTCGAAAGAGGGTCTAAAACTGCAAGTTGAAGAAAAAGCTAAAAACTTC
>JAYUPS010000189.1:0-3487 GCA_043759945.1 Bdellovibrio sp. | reverse complement strand
CGGGCCTTTTGCGCGCGAAAAAGTCTACACGGATGCTTCGCCCATTTTTTTCTTAGAGCAGGCCATACCCACATTGTTGATTCATGGGAAACCCGATCCTTTGACGTTTTACCGACACAGCGAACGGCTGAACAATCGATTGCGGCAACGGAACATCCCTAGCGCTTTTTTGCGTTTTGACTGGGGTACTCACGGCTTTGAATTCAACACCCATGGACCGGCCAGCCAAATATTTTATCAGGCCGTTGATTTCTTCATCCAGACCCAGATGCAAACCCAACCTTTGTAAACAAGGAAGAGCATGATGAAAATTAAATCAGCAATTAATCAGATCAATAGCCACGGGATCCTGCTGGTTTTTCCCATCAACAATAGACCTGAGCCCCAATCTATTTGGTCGTGCTTCTACCCCAAAGATAAAATGATTTGGGAGTGGAACGAAGACTCTGATGATCGCGTGATGCAAATGTGGCAGTTGATGAAAAAACTTTCGGACTGCGGCGAAGTGGTTTATTCGAAATGGTATCAGGGCCGGGCGACTTTTTTTTCCCGGGACTTATTTCGTGCGCTGCTTCGCTGTTACGTAAATCCGCAGGAAACTATCGCTTTAAATCGAACCGCCGCAAATTTGCTTGAAGCGCTCGAAAGTGACTCCCCGTTGTCGACCAAACAGTTGAAGAAACTAACTGACCTGCAGGGGCGATACAATGAACCGGAATACAGCCGTGGACTAAAATCCCTGTTCCAAAAATTTTTGATTGTTGGTTTTGGCGAGGTCGATGATGGGGCCTTTCCGTCTTTAGCCGTCGGCGCCACAAAAATTCTTTATGAAGATTTATGGATAGAATCTCAAAGCTTGAGTCTTGCCAAAGCTCAAAAGCTCATTGACACTCACATGCAAGCCCAGAGCCTGTACCGAAGGTTTTTGGATAAGCATCTTTCCAGGAGAGTTTCATGATTAATTTTTTGTTGAGCGTTTTATTGTGTAGCGGTTTTTCGGCGACGTATTCGGGCCTGGGTTCAGAGTCTTTGCCCAAAGAAACGATTCTCAAGTTTGCGGCTAAAGATTTAGATCCGGCAATTCGGGAGCGCATTCAAACCCTGTTGGACGTTCGCTCGCCGGGGATGGGAATGCTTCATCCCAACAAAAAGATGCTTTATTTTTCTTGGCGCATTACGGGTTCCAACCAAGTTTGGTCCGTAGAAAATCCCAAGGCCTTTCCCAAGCAGCTGACGGGGGGAGAGCATTCGACCAGCATCGTTGATATCACTCCCGACGGAAAATATCTGGTGATCAGCCGGGATCGCAACGGCGAGGAAAATCCCGGAATTTATTTGCAAGCCACCAATGGTGGACCCTTGATCACCGTCCAACACTTGCCGAAAGTGCAAACGATTCACCAATTTGTGAGCGATGATTCAAAATATATCTTTTGGCGGTCCAACCAAGAAGATCCGGCCTCTTATTACATTTATCGCTATCGGATTTCGGATGGAAAAACAGAAAAAATATTTGCCGACAAAGGGTATTGGATGGTTGTCGACCATCAGCCCACGCGTCTTTTACTAGCCAAAGCGGTTTCGAACGTGGCTTCGGAGTATTTCGAGCTCGATCTTGCAACGAAAAAATTGACTCCCATCGTGGGTCAGGGCGAACAAGTCGACTACGAAGTTAGCTTTTCTAACAAGAAAAACGAGTACTTAGTTACGACCAACAAGTTTGGAGACTTTAAGCGGGTTTATTTGTTTGATCAGAAAAACTGGAAACCCATTTCCCCCCAGGAGAATTACGATTTTGGCGCGGGAATCGATAAAAAACGAAAACGAATTTATATGTCTAAAAACCAAGACGGATATTCAAAACTGAACGTCTTAGATGCTGTAACGCAAAAGCCCCTGAAAATTCCAGAGTTCAAAGGCGCCGACCAGATTTATTTGGGATCAGTGACCCGAGATGGAGACACCATTGTTTTGGGAGTCGAAACGGCCAAAGCGCCACGCACTTCTTACACCTATGATTTTAAAACGAACAAGCTCACACAATGGGTGGTCCCCAGTACGCCCGAAGTCGACACGGCTAAATTTATTGCTTCCGAGTTGATTCAAATCCCGACCCGCGATGGAAAATCCATCCCGGCATTTGTGCGCGTGCCCGAAGACTGCAAAACTAAACTTTGCCCGGTGGTCGCCCACTTTCACGGGGGACCCGAATCTCAGTCGACTCCAGGATTTTCGATCCTGGCCCAAATGTTTTTGGACCAAGGGTTTATCTACCTGGAACCCAACGTGCGGGGCAGTGATGGCTACGGTAAAAGCTACATTGATTCCGACAACGGACCGAAGCGGATGGAAGTCATCACAGATATACCAGATACCGCCGATTTCGTTCGTAAAAAATATTCGAAAGACGGCCAAGCGCCAAAAGTTGGAATCATGGGATGGAGTTACGGAGGGTATTCGACTTTGTACGCGATGACCCGCTTTGCCGGAAGTTATGATGCCGGCGTCGGTCTCGTGGGAATGAGCAATTTAGGGACTTTCTTGCAGAACACAGCTTCGTACCGTCGAGCCCTGCGCATTTCAGAGTACGGAGATCCGGAAAAAGATGCGGAAGCATTGAAAAGTCTTTCGCCCATTACCTATGTCGATCAAGTGAAACATCCTTTGCTGATCATTCAAGGCGTGACGGATCCTCGCGTTCCTGCCGGAGAAGCCGTCCAAATCTACGAACGTTTGGTAAAAAAGAAAGTCCCCACGGACCTGATTTTATTTGCCGACGAGGGCCATGGCTCACAAAAACGCACCAACCAAGTTATGGAACTGGGACATATGATTGCCTGGTTTAAAACTTATCTAAATTAATTGGTCGTCAGGACAATCAGGTTTTTGCCTTGAAATGCAAGAGCCTGACACTGAAATCGTTTCTTAATCCATTCAAAGGTTCGTTTTGAATAAAAACTAACGTGGGTGGGATCCCGGCGATAGTACCAAGTCTTGAAATCAATTTCGGGTTCTCGCAGCGCCGTCATCAAAAAAACCGAAGCTTTTGGTCTTAAAATCTCAAAAATTTTCTCAAAGCTTTCTGCGGGAGTATAAAAATGCTCAACCACTTCGCAGGCCACAAGAAAATCATACTTAGCCTCGAGCAACGCAGGGTCTGGGTGAAAGAAGGGGTCATACTTTTCCACTCGGTAGCCCTTGGCCCGCAACAGATATCCCGCCGCCGAGTCGGGTCCCGAGCCAAAGTCAATGCCGTGAGCTCCCGGGGCTTGGCTAACACTTGCACTTTCTACCAACGGGCTCACAAAGTCTTGATAGCCCTTATCTAAAAAATCGTTTTCATGCATTTTGTACCGAATAAATTCGGCTTGGCTGTCTAGCCGAAACTGGGGATCTAAAAAAACTAAATCGCAGTTGTCGCAGTGATGATACCGCTCTTCTAATTTTTTGAAATTTAAAGACAGGCAAAGTGGACAAAACACTAGAT
>JAYUPS010000188.1:0-3490 GCA_043759945.1 Bdellovibrio sp. | reverse complement strand
CCAAAAGCAGCTGACACATTTTGCGGGCACTTAAACCCAGTGCCCTGCGAACGTCTTCAAGCTCCCCGGTCTGATTCTTAATCACTTCCACTTGAGCTTCGTAATTGATCCGAAGACTTGTTTTGGAGCGAGCAAACTCACTAAAGTCTTTTCGATTTTCATTTCGGTCCAACTTGAAACCGGATTCAATTTCCATAAACTAGACTCCCCCTGCCTTCCACCTGCATGCAAAACACAACAAAAACATTGTGTTTTGCATGTTAAATAGTTGCAAATTAAAACACGACCTCAACAGGTCTAGTTTTTGGAGAAAGTTAAGTTCTTGGAATGAAATAGGAAACGATGAATCCATACCGCAGGCCATGGTTTTTGAAATTTCACTAACACTTATAGTTATAAGCTTTAGTATTATGTGCATGAATTTATGCAGTTATTTTTCTTTGCCTAACACCTGAATTTTACTGACGCAGTAAATTAGGACCTCCATCTAGGTCCGATTTATTCTATTCTAGCCTCGGAATTTTCACTCGCGAGGTTGATGCAGTTTGGCAAGAATAGCTCGTTACGCACTGAATAAAAATAAGTACCTTCTGCCCTTCGAAGTTGAACGGTTGCGCTCGATCATCAAGAGCTTTGAAGGCAAGGATCCCCGCAATTGCGCGCTCCTGGAGTTGGGTCTCGCAACGGGAGCTCGTGCGACCGAGCTACTTAATTTGCAGCGCTCGGACCTGAACGAAGAGGATGAAAGCGTTTTTATCCACGGAATCAAAGGCTCGGATGACCGGGAAATTCCGCTCAGGCCTGCTCTTTTTAAAAAGTTGATGAATTTGGGCGCGGAAAGGTTCTTCCCCTTCACTTACCCCCGTTTGTACCAAATCTGGGATCTTTATCGGCCGGTCCCGAAGAAGTTTCATTCTCTCCGGCATACCTTTGCCATCGAGCTCTACACCCGAACAAAAGATATTCGTCTTTTACAGGTGGCTCTCGGTCATCGCAACATCACCAACACAATGATCTACGCCGATTACCTGTACTCGAAACAAGAACTCAGAAAGTTAATCGTTGAGCTTTAGCGAACATTAAACAGTTGAGCTTTAGCGAGCCTTCAGCAACTTTCCGAGGGTAGAAAAACCAGGCAATCAATACCCAGACTGTTGGAATTCTTCCGCCAAACGTCTTTCGTTTTGGTCTTCCAGGTCCAGATTGATCGGACGCGAGCGAACAAATTTGGTTGTCGGCGAGGTCACTTGAGCCACTGCGCCCAGCTCAACCATGATTTTCTTGTGATTGATCGCGTGCTGAATGGCTTTGTTCTCCTGGCGCTCGGGAGCAACTCCCAGACTTTTTCGAATCTCGCGGCTCAGCGCTTTTGACGACTGGATGCCTTCGACAATCAGTTGACTGAAGTCTTCGCGGTCAACCTTCGGCATTCCCGCGGCGGCCGTTATCGGAGCTAAAATCAGCGAGATTAATAGAATTTTTAATGCTTTCATAAATACCTCTGTAGGGTTTGAGTTACACCCCTAACAAGAGCAAAAGTTGGCCCGATCAGATCGAATTAAAAGTATTATGATGCGATACATCTGTTTCATTTTGAGATGGCTCCCGTTCAAGGGTTGCCAGCTGTCCTGATTTTAGACACTCTGGGCTTTATGGCGTTTGAGCAGTGTTTCCCGACCCTCATCTTTCAAAAAGCTGTATTGCCCCCAAAATCCAAGCTGATGCGAGAGCTTGTTGAAGAGGCTCAACTGATTGCCAAAAAAGACCAGGCAGGTCTTAAGTGGTCTCAAACAAACTACCCCAAAGGCTTTACTTCGTATGGATCCCTGGATCAATTGCATCAGTTTTCTTCAAGTTTTCAGGCTCTCGCAAAGCGGCTGCAACCCAGCGTAAATGCCTTTATTGTAAAATCGCAGTGGGACTTAAAACCCAAAGACCTGCATTTGACTCGAATGTGGCTTAACGTCATGGGACCCGGTAGCAGTCACGCGTTTCATTTGCATCCCCACAGCGTCTTGAGTGGGAGTTTTTATCTGCAGATGCCCAGAGGGTCTGCCGGAATTAAGTTTGAAGATCCCCGGATGAGCGCGCTGATGGCTCGGCCGGCCATTCGCTCGGCCGCTAAGCCTGAGTTAAAAAACTACATCACCTTGAACCCGCAACCCGGGCAAATCATTATGTTTGAATCCTGGCTGAAGCACGAAGTCCCGTCCCATCACGAATTAAAACCACGAATTTCGGTTTCGTTTAATTATGACTGGAACCGTCAGTGAGCCTGAGTCTGATCGCTATTAATTCCCTGCGGAAGTCTTATCCAAAACGGGGTGACCTATTTAGTAATTTTTCGCTCAACATTGATCCGGGAGAATTCGTTTGTATTTTAGGATCTTCCGGCTCAGGGAAATCGACTTTGCTAAAAATGATTTTGGGTCTTGAGTCCTGGGATTCGGGAACAATCCAAAAAACCTACCAAGATTCCGGAGTTGTTTTCCAGGAGCCGCGCCTTTTGCCCTGGCTGACGGTGGCCGAAAACATTGCTCTGCCCTTAAGAATAAAAAAGCGCGCGGTGAGCGATGCTTTGGTCGCGCAGGCATTGGACCTGGCCCGTCTTCCAACGGCTGTTCAGAATTCTTTTCCTCACGAGCTGTCCGGAGGAATGAAAATGAGAGCGGCCTTGGCGCGAGCCTTGATTGCTAGACCTCAAGTTTTATTCTTGGATGAACCCCTGTCGGCTTTGGACGAACCGACTCGTTACCAATTGCAGCAGGATTTACGACTTCTTTTTGAACGCACACCAGAAAGTTCTTTTGTCTTCATCACCCATTCCGTTTCCGAGGCCGTTTATCTGGCCAGTCGGATCATCTTGTTATCTCCAACAGGAAAAATCGAATTTGATTACAAAATTGAAACGACAGCGGCTCGGGATCAAACTTGGCGGTATGCCGACGATTTTAACCACTGGGTAAAAAAAGTGGGTTCGCGGTCGTGAAAACTTACGGGCCCTCGCTTCTTTTTTTCCTGTTCATTTGTGCGATTTTTGAAATCGCGGTTCAGTCTGGGACCCTGCCGGAATATCTGTTTCCCGCTCCCAGCCAAGTGGTTGAAGCTCTCATCGAAAATCCGACGGTCTTTGCGGTGGCCTTTGGCCAAACCTTGCGGGCCACGTTGAGCGGATTTCTGTTCAGCGCTCTGGCGGGCTCGCTGCTGGCGCTGGTTTTTTCGATGAACCAAACTTTGCGCCGCGCTATTTTGCCCTTTTTCATACTTTTCCAAATTGTTCCGGTGGTGGCCATCGCTCCGCTGCTCGTTATTTGGTTTGGGTTTGGCGAGCCCACGGTTCGGGCTTCGGCCGTGTTGGTTTCAATCTTTCCGGTGCTGGCAAATACCTTGGCGGGTTTGGATCTGAATCGCCGCGACTGGACCGAGCTGTTTCAGAGCCTGCAGGCCAGTCGTTGGCAGATTTTTTTGCGCCTGCAGTTGCCCTCGGCGG
>JAYUPS010000187.1:0-3490 GCA_043759945.1 Bdellovibrio sp. | reverse complement strand
CCAACTTTAGAATTCAAAAACTACAATGCCGCCGGCGAAATTTTGTTTAATACCAACTCTGTCGAAAGAATTCGCATCACAAGTGGCGGCAGCATCGGGATCGGAACCACAACTCCGACAGCCCGCTTGAGTGTCGTGAACGCAACGACCGGCACGACTCTAGTCAACGGAATGACCGCGACGTTGACTTCAAATCCCGCGACACCGCTGGTTAACATTGCAACGGGTGCAGGCTTTGAAGCGCATTATCTTGCGACCGGTGTTGATTCCCCGAACGGATCAATTCGAGGTTTTGAGGGCGGAGCTTACAACTACACCGGAAGACGCATCGGTTTGGGTCGCGGCGCGACCGGCTTCGTGTTGAACGAAGGAAATATGAACGATGCGCGCGGTCTGGTCGGCGACGTGTATCAGGCCACCACGGTGGGATCTATCGGAGTGGCCTACGGAGTTTACGCGAATATCACGCGGGTGACGAACAGCACGATTGGCACTGGTTACGGAGTATACATCGACACGATCGGCGCCAATGCCGTCGCCAACCGCTTTTCTTTGTATGCCGCGGACGCCACGGCGAAATCTTATTTTGCCGGCAGCGTCGGTATCGGGACGACAACGCCGGCGGCACTGCTCGATGTCGCGGGAGCATCCCGCTCGACGTCGTCGATCCTTGCCGGATCAGGAACTTTAACATTTCTACCGCCATTGTCCGGAACCACAACAATTCGGTTTCCGACAACCGCCGGTTCCTTTGGTCAATCACTTCGCACCGACGGCACGGGAGCTCTTAGTTGGTCTTCGGGTTTGGTAGGAAAAATTAACACAGCTGGTGCGGCCGGTTGCGACTGGCCAGTCTCGACCCTAACATCTTTCACAAATCTTGCGGCTGATGCCGCTTGTCCCGCCGCAACGGTGACGGGTTCGGTCAGCGCTCCAGGCACAAGGATTCCTGGCGTCGTTGTCAATAACATGCCACCCGGTGATTACGAGCTTGTGGTAACAGGTCAGTTTTACAATAACGGTGGCTCTTGTCGATGGACGCTCAGCGACGGCACCACTCGAAACGGTATCGTTGCTGCAAGCTTAGCCCAGGAATCCGACCAGTTAATGATCGCCCAGTTTTCTTATACGACGACGGCAACGAGAACTTTTCAAATCCAGGCATTTAGTTATACCGGAGTAGCCAGCTCCTGCCTTATCGCCAATGACGAAAATGGAATTTTTGATTTTCAAATTGTCGTCAAGCGCCTTTAAATATTCCGGTTGATAAATTCCAAGATGCTGTCTTTGGGATGATTCCCCATGATTTGGTCCACGGCCTTGCCGTTCTTAAACAAAATCATCGTCGGAATCGAGCGCACGCCAAATTTTACGGCCGCTTCCTGATTGGCATCGACATCCAGTTTGACAACATTGATTTTTGCACCCAGCTCGGCGGCGATCTCTTCGAGCTTTGGTCCCAAAGCTTTGCAGGGTCCACACCATTCGGCCCAAAAATCCACAAGCACGGGGGTTGAGGATTTAATGACATCATTTTCCCAGCTAGAATCTGTAACGGCCTTTGTATGCGTACCCATTTGATCTCCTTACTTCTTTTGCTTATCACCAAAAAGAGCTTTCACAAACTGCTCTTTCAAATCTTTTAGGTTTTCGAGTGTCCTGAAATCCCAACCTTTTCGAACTCCGCTCCAACGGTCCTTGATATCGTTCTTATTGAAGGTGGTTTTAGTGGCGTCAATGTCAAGCCCCCGCAAAAACGTGCTGTATTTTTCCTCGCGCGAGGACGGCGTTCGCGGCCCCATTTTTTTGGGCTTTCCTTCAGGTACTTCGGTAGCAAAGCGTTTTAATTTTTCGATTAAAGGCTGGCTTTCGATATTTAAAAGCTGCCCCAAAGATTCGATCAATTTTGAAACATCAAAAGGAAACGGCACAATCTGATCCACCCGCACTTTGAGAAGATCTTCGGGCCCTAGTTTTATGTTGTCCGGGAAACCCAAAACCACAGACCCTAAAAACGTGCGGTGCTTTTTAAGCTTTATTCCCACAGAAACCGGCGACAATTGGGTGGTTTGCCCCGCCGCGATGACCACTTCGGGACGAAAGCTCAGCAGTTCCTTGTCCAAGGACCCTTCCGAACCAAGACTAATGACATCAAAACCCACTTTGCGCAAAATGGTCTCAACCCGCAGGTTTTCGTTATAATCATCGGTCATCAACAAGATTCGTCTTGGCATGTGGGATTCAGATTAGCAGATCAAAAGGCTTGTGGTAAATTAACTCCTCACAATGAAACTCACTAAAATGATCTTCGGCCGCAAGGCGACAAGTTATTTGTTCTTCGAGATCTGGCCGAGCCTAATCTTAGGGATTCTCGTCTTTGTTTTCATCCTTTTGATGGCCCAGGCCCTGCGCCTCACAGAATTTGTTTTGATTCACGGGATTGCCATCGAGACCGTCCTTGAGATTATGAGTTACCTGTCGGTCTCGTTTCTACCGGCCATCTTGCCGATGAGCCTGCTTTTTGCCGTCATCTTGACTTATGGTCGCCTGAGTCAAGACTCTGAAATCGTAGCACTCAAAGCCATCGGATATTCCCAAGCCGCACTGACCCTGCCGGCGCTAGCCCTGTCCGTTATTGTGGCTTTCTTATCAGCTCAAACTTCATTCACTTTAGCCCCTTGGGGGAATCGTCAGTTCGAGGTTTTGATCACCCGTCTGAGTCAAACGCGGGCCGGAGCGACCTTAAAAGAGGGCACATTTTCCGAGGGCTTCTTTGATTTGGTGGTGTACGCCAACAAGGTCAACTCCGAGACCGGGGATCTTGAGAAAGTCTTTATTTACGACGCCCGTTCCGGCGAGCTGCCGCTGACCATGATTTCAAAAAGTGGCCAAATTCTGCAAGATCCCAAGCAGCCCGGCCACTCAGTGGTCCTGCAACTCAAAGATGGCGACATTCATCGCAAAGGCGAAACCCACACTAAAATTAAATTTGGAACTTTCGAAGTTAAACTCACCGATCCGATCAAAGAAGAACTTCGCGCCAAGACTCCGCCCTCCCTCTCTTTGAATGAAATCGCTGATCAATTAAAATTCAATCAGTTGACCGAAGACGATCGCAGAGTCTTAAAAATCGAGTGGCATAAGCGTTGGGCGATTTCCATCGCGTGCATCATCTTTGGCCTGCTGGGCGTGGGTTTGGGAACGCAGGCCAACCGGCGGACCCAAAAAACGGGCGGAATGGTTCTGAGCTTGGGAGTGATTGTTGGCTACTGGTTGTTGTATGTCACTTTCGAAGGCATGGCTCGAGCCAATCAGGTGCCTGTGATCTTAGCGCTTTGGGGTCCCAATTCGATTTTTGCGGCTTTTGCGTTCTACCGGCTGAAACTTATCTGGTCTTAAAATAAATTTCTAAAAATCGCTTAAATAAACGACTGTTATTTATCAAAGCCCGGTGTATTTTCTGATTTTTTCTGATTTTAAGATTTTTTTG
>JAYUPS010000186.1:0-3490 GCA_043759945.1 Bdellovibrio sp. | reverse complement strand
GCCCTGTATGCGGGACCTGCCGGCCTAAGGCTCAAGACTTACGCCGTTACTGAGGCACAAGATGGAATCCGAATCACATCTCCTTACGGAGTCACTTCGGAAATGGCGGTCCAATACAATCCCTATGAAGGCCAACTGCTACTTCAAGACGGCAATGGAAGAACTCATTTCGTCTATACTCAAAAAGATAACGGATGGGTTTTGCGGTCTAAATCTCCTGATTTCGCTGATTGGTCTGTGGATCAATCCGGTTTTGCCGCCCTTGGCCCTAAAATCAAAACGGTAGTTGAAGCCAACAAGATCGATCTATCAAGACCGCAATTCGAAGTCGATCGAGGGATTGAGCAGCTTCTCGCCAAGGGTACAGTGAAAGAGCGAACCCGCCTTGAACTTGAATCTATTCGAAGAGACTTGGAACAATTTTCCAACGTCCTCAATCAACATTTTGAGAGGGAGCCAACTCCGCGAGTTGCGAATCAAGAGAAATTGCTTCCTGCTCGAAGCGAAAGAGAAAAGCGTCAATTTCGCCGGGAAATGTTGTCAGCGAGGACGGAGGAGCGTGTCTCTCGTTACTACGATTGGATGAGTTACGAAGTCAGAGCTTTAAAGCAGCGATTTGTGGAACTTGAGCACTCCATCGAGGCTCACTTAACGGGTATCTTGTCCGATAACCATCTCTATGTATTCGGTCCTCCGGGTGGTGCGAAGACAGCACTTGCTGAAGTGATTTTGAAATCTGAAATTAAAAAAATGAATGCAGATCAGGTCGATGCCTTTGTGAAAGCGACTTTGGAATCCGTCGGCCAAGATCGGCGGTTCTTGCAGGCCGTCTTAAGGCGCATTCGCACTGAGAAGCCTCAAGAGTTTGATCGCTTCCTCTTACAGTTCCATAAGCTTTTGCCTGAAGGCGTTTTGATTGGCTTTCCGAAAGTGGAAAAGCAGCTCAATGAAGGTAAAGAAGAGATCGAGGTTTCATCAAGTCTTGCCAACCAGAAGTTTGTTTTCGCTATTCTTGACGAAGTGGACAAGGCAAACCCTCAGACCATCACTGCGCTTCTTTCTATTCTCAATGAGCGTGAAGTGTTTGCGGGCAATCAGGTGATCAAGACCGCCTTGAGATCGGCAATTCTCACATCCAACAAGATGCCAAGCGAGTTTTTGGATTCTTATTACGAAGACAGATCTACGGGCGAAGCCGTCATGGACCGCGCCGTTAACAAGGTCTATGTCTCCAATAAGATTTCATCGGAAGATGCGCTCACACAATTTTTGATCAACTTAGAAAAAGGTATTTCACCGAATTGGCGCGGTCTTTTAGCAGTCAGTGAGCTTGCTCCAGTGGTTCGCCAGGTGGACTTTGAAAACCCGGCGCTCAAAGAAATGCTCGCCAAAATTCACGAGAAATTCTTGGCCTTGAGAGTGAAGAAAGAAGAAGAGACTCGCAAAGCTCACAAGATGGATGCGAGAGAATTTCCTGATTACTATGTGTCGGCGGCAGGAAGTGCCTCTGATAGAACCATCATCAGACTCTTTGATCAGCTAAAAGCGCGGTTCATCGTTAACCAACTCATGCAAGGTGTTGCTTTCAAGGATTTAAGAACAACAATTGAAATGAAGGATCTTGGACTCTTCTTCGAGGGTCTTGGCTATTGGGCACCACAAAGAATCGAATTCACTTATAATCAGGACGGCGTTTTACAATTCAGCAATAAATCAGAAGTCATTGAGCGGCTGATCAGCTCTGGTGTTGTGGATTCCAGAGTGAAGTTCCATTTGGAAATGATGCTGGAGGAGGCGAAGGACTATACCCAGGTGCTCAACTCAGCCATCAGTGAGTTCATGCAGGAATACAAAAAAGAAATCACCAAATATCCTGATCTCTTCCCAAGCCTCTTTGTAAACGAAAGAGGACAAGCGCAAGGGCTGGCATTGCCTGCTCCGGCAGCGAGAGCGAACTTAACGCCTGATTTGCAACGCCAAATTGACAAGGCAATCCGCGATCTGTCGGGCTTGAGATTGAGCCTTGATCAAGCTAAAGCCAGAGGGTCAAGCTCGATTGAACTCACGGCGCTGACCTCCGATTTCAAAAAGAAAGAGCAAGTCCTAGTCGAGTATCTTGATAAGTACAAAATCATGACACGGGCGCAACTCGTGGAGCGTATGAAGCAAGAAATAGTGATGCTCCAAAGTGAAAAGACGACTGAGCGAAGACAAGATGACCGAGCAAAAGAAGAAGAGGCTCGTCGCCTTAAGGCTCAAGAGGAGCAGATTAAGAATTCTGTCATAGATGGAACTCGTGCGGTTTCACACAGAATTGAACCTGGCAAATTCAAGATGGGTGAGGTTGGAAAACAAATCGACGTCACCATTACGAAGCCTTTTGACATGATGGCGACACCGACCACTCAGATCATTTGGAAGAAGGTCGCTGAACTTGCGAATTCAAGATTCGGGAACAAGTACAAGATTGAGTTGGATCCATCGAACTTCAAGGGCGACACGCGCCCTGTCGAAAAGGTGTCCTATGAGGATATCCAGACATGGATTAAGGGCCTTAATGAGCTTTCTCAAGCCGGAGAGCCCTCACTTGCTGACTTGATTCCAGGTCACAAGAAAGGCGACGTTTATCGACTTCCTACAGAGGCTGAATGGGAATTCGTAGTGCGCGGGCGTGGTCAATGCAACGACACCTACCACTTCGGAAATCAAGAGCCTCAGCTCGGCGATCATGCCTGGTTCAGCGGCAACTCTGGCAGCCAAACTCACCCCGTGGGCGAAAAGAAACCGCTCGTGATCAATGGCCGTGAATTCCACGACATGCATGGAAACGTCTGGGAATGGATGCAGGATGCCTGGGATGGAAGCGCGCCTCTAAAAGGTGGAATTGATCCGATAAGCACCACAGGTTCCGGCCGCGTTCTGCGTGGCGGCGGTTGGAACAGCTACGCGCGGAACTTGCGGTCGGCTTATCGTAGCTTCGATTCGCCGGATTACGGCTACGCCGGTGTGGGTTTCCGCCTAGTGAGGACGGCCAAGTAGCCCTCTGCTCTTTTAACCTTTTTCCCTTTTTCACAAGTCTTCAAATTTGAAGCGTAGCTCCTGTAAGGGCTGGCCAGGTAGGCCGTAGGCAAGCCAGCCCGTCAGGAGCGAAGCGACCGGAATAAATTTTTAGCGAGATTTATGCTTTGCATTATCTGTTTTTCGTTCGCGAACGTAACCGGATTTCCGGTCGGTCGGAATTGTATTTAATTTGTGATCAATGACGAGTAACCAGTGTTGTTATTTGGCTGGGGGATAAACAATTTTTCAACAAGCGGATTAAGAGATGCTGATTAAAGTCATGACAATTCCATTTAGCTCCGCATACGGAGGGTTCAACGACGGAGAAGTTTTGCTTGAGGTCCGAACGCAAGAGTGTTTTGATCACCACAAATCTGACCTTCTCGGAGTGGGACCGTGTGTTCATCAATCCACTGAACACGGCCGCAGC